>CAZDYB010000516.1:0-3813 GCA_964509045.1 uncultured Akkermansia sp. | reverse complement strand
GTCTCCTCCCTTCCCGCCGACGCCACCCGTGGTCATGTCCACTTCACCGCCCTGTGTGCCCCCTGCCATCGATTGCGCGGTGAAGGCACCGAAGTCGGTCCCGATCTCGGCATGACCGCCGGCAAACCCGTCGACTGGCTGCTCAATGCCATCCTCGACCCCAGCCAATCCATCGAAGCCCGATACCGCGCCTGGAACGTCACCACCACCGATACCCAGACCGCCTCCGGCCTCATCACCGCCGAGACCGCCAACAACATCGTCGTCCGGCTCCCCGGCGGCATCGACCAACCCATCCTCCGCTCCGACATCACCGCCCTCGAACCCATGCCCCAATCCCTCATGCCCGCCGGATTCGAGTCCGCCCTTCCCCCCGCCGCCATGGCCGATCTCATCGCCTGGATCCGATCCACCGACTCCGCCCGGTCGGAGAAACCGTGAGCCGATCCATCCGCGCAGGCACAAACACGGATCCATCCCGGATCCAACCCCACCCGCAACGCGGTTGCGGCCATCCACTTCATCGGCCAGTCATGGACACGCCCCTCTCGAATCGTTCCGCGGAAACAAGGCGCATACTCCACATCACCCGATGCGAAAACCACCCATACGCCTTTGCTGCACCCCCCATTTCTGGAGCCTTTGCGCTGCTGCTGGTGATCACCTCAGAAAATGTCACCCGCGAGGAACAGGCCGCGATCTCAAGCGCCATCGTGGCATCGGGAGCACGCTGGGTTGCCGCCTGGGGACATCAATGCTCGACATGGGATGATTCGGTCGATGGGGCTTATCTCGAGACAGATCCTGATTTCAATCCACCCGACGAAACCATGGTCATCACTACCTGGCACGAGAACGAGTCCGTGGAAGCCGCATTCAGTTACCTGTGGATGTGGGGTGAGATCGACCATGCACTCCCGGAAAACGTCTGTGCCTTCTTCCTGGGATCAAACCCCCTGGCTGAATCGAAGATTCGAGAGAGCGCCAGGGACCTGGGCGCCAGAATTGTTGGATCTTGAATCCGGCACCCGGGTGAAACTGCTTCCCCATCCTTCAGCACACCCCGCCTCACCGCCCGAATCCACCCTGCCTCAATGCCTCGTACAGCACGATGGCCACGCAGTTCGCCAGGTTGAGTGAACGGGCCGCCGGGTTCGCCATCGGGATGTCGATCCAGCACGCCGGGTTCGACTCCAGCAGGGATCGCGGCAATCCCGAGGTCTCCCGTCCAAACACCAGGCAGTCGCCGGGCTGATACTCCACCTCGTGATAGCCCCGCGGTGCTCCCTGTTCCACCAGCCAGAGCCGGGCTCCAGCTCCGATCCCTTCCCGGAACGCCGCCCAGTCCCGCCATCGGCACCATCGCACCTGCGCCCAGTAATCCATTCCCGCCCGACGCAATTGCCGGTCGTCGAGGTCGAATCCCAACGGTTCGATCAGGTGCAACTCCGCACCCGTCGCCGCGCACAGCCTTCCGATGTTGCCGGTGTTGGGCGGGATCTCCGGTTCCAGCAGCACCACCCGCAATGGAGCCGGCTTCGTCACTCCGTCACTCGTCATCGGGCATCCCTTCCATCCGCTGTTCAACACCGGTCGTCCCGCGCTTCTTCCCGTACATCACGCGCCACAGGCTGAGTCCCAATGCCGGCGCGGTCATCCCGGCCAGACGCCGATCCTTCCCCTCCAGCATCCCGGTCAGCGTCTCCGGCGGGAACCGTCCCTCTCCCACCTGCACCAGCGTGCCCACGATCCCGCGACACATCTTGTAAAGGAACCCTTCCGCCTCCAGCACCACCGTGATCCGCGCCCCACTCCGCAACACCTGGCATCGACGGACCTCACGCACCGTGCTGCCCCGTTCGTACCCGGGCGTGGCCGAGAACGCCTTGAAATCGTGCCGCCCAACCAAGCTCGCCGCGGCTGCCCGCATCGCCGCGATGTCCAACGGACGGGGCACATGCCAGGCCTGGGTCCGCAGCAACGGGTTGCCCGCGGAATGATTCCACACCGTGTACCGGTACTGCTTGCCCGTGGCGTGGAACCGCGCATGGAAATCCGGCCGCACCCGCGACGCCTGGGTCACCCGGATGTCCTCCGGCAACCACGCATTGGCCGCCAACACCAGCTTGCGCGGTTCCATCCGCCATTGCTCCCGCGCCACATCGAAATGCACCACCATGCCCAAGGCGTGGACACCGGTGTCGGTCCGACTCGAACTGTGCAGGCGCGGAGTCGGGCTGAAGAGGCGGCTCAAGGCTTCTTCCACCCGTCCCTGGACGGTCACGCCCTCGGGTTGCAACTGCCAACCCAGGTAACCCGTCCCGTCATAGGCCACTGTCATCCGCAACCGAACCTGGCCTTCCGCCGCCCGATCCGGCCGCTCTCGACGCGGGGTCGGCATCAGCCGGGAGGAAGGCTGTCCAGGTAACCCTGCAACAGGATGGCCGCCGAGGTGGAATCGATCTTCTGCCGATGCTCGGTCTTCTTCCCTCCGCCTTGTCTCAACGCACGCGCCGCGGAAACCGTGGTCAACCGCTCGTCCCAGGTCCGCACCGGAACCGTGACCGCCTCCTTCAACACCCCGACAAACTCGCGTACCCGGGCGGCTGATTCGCCATAGGAACCGTCCATGTTGCGCGGCATGCCCACCACGATCTGTTCCACCGCCTTCTCCACCACCAACGCCTTCACCCGGTCCAATGCCGCCGGCAACGGTTCCGCGGGAATGAAATCCATCGGGTGCGCCATCATCTTCAGTTCGTCACTGACCGCGACGCCGATACGCACCGTTCCGTGATCGAGGGCGAGGATGCGCATGAGAATCAGGGCTGGAGCAGGCTGGCGGAATCGGTGTCGAGCAGAAGCGTGGCGTGCGGCGCGGTGCGCAGGATGGAGGCCGGGCAGGATGTGGCGACCGGGCCTTCCAGCAGGTTCTTCACCGGCACCGCCTTGCGCTTCTCCGGCGCGAGGCACAGCACCTTCGTCGCCATCAACAGGGCCGGTATCGTCAGGGTCAACGCATACGGCGGCACCGCCTCCAGCGACGGGAAGTGACCCTCCTTCACCTGCTGCATCTTGCAGGCGTCATCGAGCTTTACCAGCTTCACCCAGTGCGGATCATCGAACCGCGCGACGGGCGGATCATTGAACGCGATGTGCCCGTTTTCACCCACGCCCATGCAGCAGAGATCGATGGGTTGGGCCTTGAGCAACGCGGTGTAGCGCGCGCACTCATCCAACGGCAATTCGGCATCCCCCTCGAGGTAATGGAAGGCGCGCGGCTTCAGCAACGATTCCACCCGCGTCTTCATGTAATGCCGGAAACAGGCCGGATGATCCGCCGGCACCCCGAGATACTCGTCCATGTGGAACAACGTCACCTTCGACCAATCCACCCCGCCCAGTTCCACCAACAACTTCAGGAACCGGATCTGGGAATTGCCCGTGGCCAGGATCGCCGCCGCGGATCCCTGACGCGCGATCGCCGACGCCAGGCAATCACGCACCGTCAGGGTCATGGAAAGGGCGAGATCTTCCGGATTGGAAAAGATGTGGACGGGAAGCCGGTCCGCGGTGAACGACCGGACCGGCGCGGGGGGCACGGGTGAACTCATGGTCCGACCACTCTCGCGAAGGACCGCCTCCCGCGGCAAGCCCATGCATCCATGCTTCCGGCCCGTTGGGCCGGTGGATTCGGCGTCGCTGCCCGACAACCGGCCGCCCTGGCTGCGTCCCCAACGGGAACCGGAATCCAGCCCAGGGCTGAGGGAGCTTGGCGACCGATGCCCTGGGTTGTGCCACACCCGGATCCGT
>CAZDYB010000515.1:0-3823 GCA_964509045.1 uncultured Akkermansia sp. | reverse complement strand
GGAACTGGCCAGGGTTCCACTCCATTCGAGGAAGACTCCATTGGCATCCGATCCGGCACTGGCGGTGGTGTCGGTGAAGAAGGTGGTGGCGCCGTGTCTCAGGGTGGCGGTGACGGCGCTTCCGATGGATCCGGCCACCAGGGTGTAGTAGGCCTTGACCGTGATCGCTCCGCCCGCCGGCATGGTGAACGGTTCGCAGAAGGCGGGGGTTTGGGTGAAGGAGGCTGGCTGGCCGGCGCCGGAATAGGTGATCACCACGCGGCCTGCGCCGCCGGCTCCGCCTGTGGTGTTGCTCCCGCCCTGCGACCGTGATCCCCCTCCGCCGCCACCGGGTTGAGTCCCTGGGTTCCCTGGCGCGTTGCCGGAGGCAATCGCAGCTCCTCCTGCACCACCGCCATTGGCTCCGGCTCCACCAACTCCGGAGGAACCAGAACCACCGTTAGCTCCATTGGCTCCTGCGGTCAGGGTCGTGCCGACTGAAGCAAGCGCGGTACCACCGGCCCCGCCCGTCGCAGTTCCACCCGTGTTGTTGACCGTACCGCCTGTTCCTCCAGCAGCCCGAACCAACGCATTGGCCGCCACGGCGTCGGGACCGAAGAATGATGGAGTGCCATTGGCGCCTGACGCTGCGGAAGAACCCGCGGCAGTCCCCGCAACGGTGATTCGATAGGTGCTGAGGGGCAGGGGTGAAATCGTCGAACTGGCATAGGCTCCACCACCTCCTCCTCCCCCTCCACGGCCAGAGCCACCTACGGCCAATGTTCCCCCACCGGCTCCACCTCCGCCCCAAGCCTCCACTGTCACGCTGGTGACTCCGGCAGGCACACTCCAGTCAAACGTTCCCGCGGTGTCATAGGTCGTCGTGACAATCGACCCTGACGTCAGCACTGCGGTTTGCGACGTTGTGCCATCCGCGGTGGCGACGGGATCCAAGCGATCCAGGTCGCCGGTGCCGTCGCTGTCGGCTCCGTCGGTATCCAGGTACAACTGCTTGAACTGGGAGGCTGCCACGAAGACGGCGGTGTCAGCGCAGGGAGCCCCGCCGAAGATCGGATCGGTATAGGTCACGCTCAGGGTCTGGCCCACCAACCCAAGAATGATCCCGTCCTCGACCAACCCGCCCAGGGTGGTGGAGGAGGGAAGCGCCGCTGAGTTGCGGAACACACCCGTATTGATGCCGGTCTCGGTCAGCAGCAACGTCTGCACATCTCCGTTGGAAAGATTCTGTACCACCACGGACACCGTCTGCGCCGTGCCCGGGTTCGTGTTGGCGTCCGGATCGCTCAGGGTGACGAAGATGCCTGCGCCGGTCTGATAATCGGTCTCCACCCCGCCGCTGGTGGTGAAGGACAGGGTGCAATCGGTGGGCACCACGCCCGGCACATTGATGGTGGCGCTGGCGGTCAGGGTCGGGTTGACGGTGCTGGCCACATTGACCCACGTACCCGCCGTGGTCACCCGCATCCTGAACCTGATCACCGTGCTCGTGTTCCGCAGCAGGCTGACAATCGTGATTCCGCCCTCATCCAAGGGGAAGGGAGTCGCCCCGGCGTCGGGTACCGGGACGGCATCCCGAGTGGTGGAATTGGCGACATAGGTCAGTCCGGCCGGAAGGACGTCGGAGAGCTGGATGCCGAAGATGGAGTAGAGACCCTTGTTTTCGAGGGTGATGGTGTACTCGACGATATCCTCGTTGGGATTGGCCTGGATGCTGAGGCCAGGAGTGCCGTTGTCGGTCACCAAGTCCACCGTCTTGGTGAGGATCGGGATCGGCAGGTTGGGGATGGTGTTGCCGACATCCAGGAACGGTTCAGCCGGACCGGCCACCGCCGGGTCCTGGCCCCAGGCACCGGTGATGAGCGTCCCGTCCAAGGTATAGACGCGAAGCGCGGTCTGGTCCTTGTCCGGTTCATAGATGCGGGTCACCTCCAGGGCGGGGACGTCAAAGTGGACGTCATAATTGTTGCCGTTTGGATCGGTCAACGGCCCGGCCCGGTCGCCATTGTAATCCGCATAGAGCCGTGTCGGTGCGACGGCAGTGATCCAGGCAGGGCTGGCGTTCTGGCTCAGGTCACGGCTGCCGGGACCCCATCCGACCACCAATTCGGTGGTGAGATCGGTGGCTGGGACGAGGTCGAAGCCCCAGTCATGGACGTTGTTCGCACCCGGGTTGGCTCCAACCGTGGCCAGGGCGCAAAACGGCTCACCTCCGGAACTCGTGAACCGCGCCCCGGAGTTCCTGGGCATGAGATACTGATGGGTCGTGTTGGGCCCCACATTGAAGTTCCCGGTACCGATCTTGGTGGTGAAGTCGACCGTGATGGACGACGACGTGCTGGGGTTGTAGAGCCAGACATAGGTCTGGTCGCCGTCATCGGCCGTTCCCACCGGGGAAAAGTAGTCGTTCGCCCACGCGACGGTCGGGCGGATGTTGAACCAACGGTTCTCGTAATTGGCCCCGATGTCGCCCGTGGCGAGTTGCACCTGGACCGGTTTGGACGCCGTGACGGTGGCGCCCTTGTTGACGATTCCGGTGACCAGGTGGGATTGCCCCCGGTTGAGGACGACATTGATCTCTGCTGAACCATTGGCATCCGCGTCGATCTGCACGGAAGTGGCGTTCTCCGCCGCCATCACAAACAGGGCGCAGGACTCGAACATCGACGCCGTCAGCGGTGTGGGAAAATCACATCCCGACCGATCGGCATGATGAAGCTGGTCTCATAGTCATCAGTAGCCAGTACCTGGACTGAGTCAGCCAACAGGGGACCGGGTACGGTGGCCCATGCGGTGCGTGACATGACGATGGCCTGGGAGGCTCCGACCCGGTCCCGTGCATCGAACAGGATGGCGCTGGTCCGGGGCAGGGGAACGATGTTGCGCAGGGCAATCACCGCTCCCGGTGAGAAGTTGACCGGATCGTTGGCGTAACCGGGGGGCTTCCCATTGGCGTTGTTGCCATCACCCCAGATCTCGGTCGTCCCTTGGATCGGGTTGGCCAGATCCACCTCGTATCCATCCTCCCAATGGTCATAGACAACGGTCGTCCCGGCAGTGGGTACGACCAGCGAGATGACTGAATCGAACTGTGTCCCGGTATTGGGGGCGACGATGAGGAAATACTCCCGGATCTGGCTTTCCGGCATGGGCACAAAAAACTGCTGGATCACGGAAAGGGCGCTTGCCGGGCTGGCGAGACAGGCCATGGCAAGAAACGCAATGCCCTGACTGATTGCCCTCAGCCTCATGAGTTGCATGAAGTGTTTCCAGAAATGCATTGGATGTGCATGCGGATCGGGTCTGGAATCAGAAGCCAGCTCAGGATGTGAAGTTACCATGGGAGTCCGGAAATCAGGCAGGATAAGCTACGATTGGGTTAGCTATCCTGATTGCAACGATCTCGAATCTTGATCGATTGGATATAGGATGTCGTCAGGGCGACCAAAGTCCTGGCTTGGTCACGGCGACCGTCTGCGCCGGCGGACCCCGCAATGCGGACCAGGTCTCGGAGTTGAAAGAAGCGATGAAGCGCATTCTGTCGAGGAACGATCTGGGGTGCGTTGGGCTGAGATTTCCTGTTCCGGAGGTGCTCCCGATGGAGCACGGACGAAATTGAACCATGGAACGGTCCAGACAGCATCTCCCGGGATGGCTTGGTTCTGTTCGAGAACCAAAATGTAGAAGCAACCCCACTCTTGTTAGCGATATTCATACACCATCTTTTCGAAGAAGGATCCCAAACTCCCTCCAGGAAAAGCCCCCCGGCCCGCACCGATGTATCCAAACCTACAGATGCATCATCTGTTTGCAATCATGCTTTTCC
>CAZDYB010000514.1:3043-3825 GCA_964509045.1 uncultured Akkermansia sp. | reverse complement strand
CCCGATCCCCCACCCCCGAAGCAAACCAGCGCTGATCCTTATGTCCCATCAGTCCTAGCCGTCCCACCCTACAGCGCACTCTCCCGCCCGATCCGCCACAACTTGCCGTCACTCCGCACAAACAACGACCCCGCCGCAATCGACGGCGTCCCGATCACCGTCTGGCCCAGGTCCAACTCGCTCACCACCGCGCCTTCAGGCGCTGACGGATCAACCACCTGCACCAATCCCTTTTCATTCACGCAATAGAGATGGCCACCCGCCGCCAACGGCGTCGCACTGAACGGTCCCTTCATCCGCAATTGCCAAAGCCGCTTCCCGTCCTTCGCATCCCCACAGGTCAGGATCCCGCCGTCATTCAACGTGTAAACCCGGTCGCCCACCACCACCGGACTGGCTGTCCCCGGTCGCAACTGGCCTGAACGCCAGACCTGTTTCGGTTCACCCCCCGCCACGGGCGCTTCCAGCACGGTCAATCCCTGCGACGGCACATACAATCGTCCCCCGCTCACCGCCGTGGAAGGAACCGTCGAAGCCCCTTCCCCGTAATTCCACACCACCTGACCCGTCGCCGGATCCACCGCGGCCAGGCCCTTCGACGACTGCAATGCCACCAGCATCTTCCCATCCGCTCCGGTCACCGGCACCGGCGATGTCCAGTTCGCCTTCTTCGGCCGTTCCAGCTTCCACCGGTTCAATCCCGTCTTCACATCCAGGCCCGCGGTGAAGGATTCGCTGTCGTTCTCCACCTGCGCCACCACCACGCCCTCCACCACCATCAA
>CAZDYB010000514.1:0-3033 GCA_964509045.1 uncultured Akkermansia sp. | reverse complement strand
ACGAATTGCTGGCGTTCGGGTAGTCCCGACCCAGCCCACGGAACCACAAGAGGTTTCCATCCAGGTCCAATGCCACACAGTCGTTCGACGAAAAGATCGCGAAGATCCGCGTCCCGTCGCTCGCCGGGCTCGGCGTCGCCCCACTGATCTTCTCATGGGTCATCGTCCGGCCCGTCGCCCAGAACTTCCTCTCCCAGATCAATGCCCCGTCCTCCAACCCATAACACAGCACGTGCAACCGATCCTGCTTCGCCCCGCTGGAAGCCGTCACGAATACCCGTTTGCCCACGATCACCGGCGACGATATCCCGCGGCCCGGCAGGTCGATGGCCCAGCTCACCGACCCCACCTCCAGCCGGGTCGGCAACCGGGTCTCGGTCGAAACCCCATCCCCGCGCGGACCGCGGAACTGGGTCCAGTCCGCCGCGGCCAACGACAACGCCAGGCAACAGCCCAACACGGAAACAACAGTCTTCATCGGGTTCATCCTCAAAGGCAGGTTCACGAAATCAGCGTTCATCGGGTCGAAAAGATCGGGGTTCCCTGTTCATCCGTGACGCGAAGTTGGAACTCCCATTCCTTGGTCCAATCCTCCGTCTGCTCGTTCTGGCAGCACTTCACCAGCAACACGTTCTTCCCCGCCTTCAATTCCACCGGCAACCGGTACTGATCCATCTCCGCCGCCCGATGATACTCGTCCCGTGCGAACAGGAGCTTGCCGTTCATCCACACCTTCCAACCGTTCTTGCACCCCAACCGCACCTGCGCCGTCCGCGCCCGATCCGACCAGAACTCGGTGGTCGCGTAACCGGTGACTTCCTTCAACGAGGTGAAGGGAGTGTTGAAATCCACCAGGCCATACTCGTTCCTGGTCTCGTAATCGACCCAGCGGACCCGACCCTTCTTCCCGTCCAGTTCCGCCCCCAGGTCCAACGCCTTCTCCGGCGGAAACTCCGTCGACCATCCCGCTCCACCCGTGTTGTCGAACGGCCCGATCAACTTCCACTTCGTCACCCAACCGAAAACCTTCATCAGATCCACCGTCTCACCCTGCCCCGTCAACGCCTTGGCGATCTCATCGATCTGGTCCGCCTCCCGCGCGTGTCCCAACGCCTCGCGATACCCAGCTATCGCCCCCGCCTTGTCCGACGCCAGGCGATCCGCCGCCCGGGTCATCACCGCCTGCACCGCGTCCCGTCTCAATTCGTTGCCGGGATCCGTCAGCAACCCGGGCAACATCTTCTCCGCCCGGTCCGCCTCCATCCGACGGATCAATTCATAGGCCTGATACCGCGCCCGTGGATGATGCCGCGTGTCAGCCACGAAGGATTCCAAAGCGGACACCGGCAGCCTGCCACCCGCCGCGAGCTCACGCTGGGCGATGGTGTCCACGGCCAGGCGAAGCCAGTTCAACGCATAGTCGTTGGCTCCATCCATCGCCCCCAACACCCCGGGGATCGCCTCGCCGCCCGCCGCCGCAACCCGCGCCCATGCCGCTGTCGCCTTCTCGTTTCCACTCCCCTGCGGACCCACCGCACGCAGGTCGGCAACCGGCCCTTCCAACCCGGCAGGCACCGCACCCCATGACATCGACCCCGCCGTAAGCAGCACCCAACCCAGCTTGAACCAGCTCCGAATTCCCATGGTCCAGCCACCCTACCGTCGCCGCGTCCCGGATGTCACGGGTCTCCCACCGGTCCGGAGCGACGAGATTCACCCGCCAACTTTCCACCCCACGGCGACCAGACGTCGCCGCTCCGTTCCCTTCCAAACAGCAATCCCATGCATGCATTCCACCGATGCCATTCATTCTATTGATCATGACAATTAGGTGTTTCCAGCATCCTCAATTGACCTTTGACCTGAACCGGGCGCTTGATCTGGCCCCGCAGGACGCTGTCAGGGTTTCACAAAGAGCGTCGTCAGGTTTTAATGGCCACTTTCAAGGAGATCACCCACCAGCAATACGGCTGGGCACCGGAAGAGTTCGAGCAACGGCTTTTCCTCGAATGCCTTGATCCAGGAGCACGCTTGCTCGCCCGGATGCTCTGGCCCTGGCGCAGGCAACTCTTCCAGGAGGATTTCGCCGCGCTTTCCACCGCCGCCCGGTTGACCACGTACAATGACGTGTTCGACCTCGCCCAGAGCCTCTCCGATTCCCGCCACACCAAACACTTCTTCCGGGATCGGATCGGCATCCGTCCCCGCGGCAGACGCCTGCTTGCCATCGCCCGAGAACTGCTTCCCGGACGCCGACCCAGCATCGCCAAGGTCGAGCCCGCCTACCGCCCGGGTTCTCCAATGCCGAAACCGCTGCAACATCAACCTCCCGAACACGGCGGACCCACTCCCGCCCCGCTGAACCGGGAGATTCAAGCCGATGCCCAGCGCCAGGCCGAGGGTCAACGGCCCAATGCCGGTGGCCCCCCGGCCAATTGATCCAACCGGGTGCGATCAGTCCGGCTTGTGAACGGAGTGACAGGCCTTGCAGTTCACGGCCGCCTTCCATCCGTCCAAAGCCATCGGCTGGTTCGCCGCCAACGCCTTCGCCGCCGCGTGCAACGCCGTGGTCTTCTCCGTCCAGCTCGCCAGGTCACCCATCGGCGGCTTGTTCAGCGTCAATTGATAGGTCAGGTCCACCATCGCCTGATGATCCGCAGCACTGCCGTTTCCGCCCGTGATCCGGGCGCTCAACGATTCCTTGCCCTTGAATCCGGTCTCCATGACCTCATGGATGTCCTTGGAAGGCTTGGGAGCGGTCGCGCAACCGGCAACAATCGTGGCCAGAAGTGCCGCCAGGGCGAGTTGGGAAACAGTTCGTTGCATGTGAATTGCTTGGATGTGTGTTGATGCTGCCAGGGCCCGCTGCATCTACTGCAACCGGCCCACTCGCCAAGAAAACCCGCAACCCTCCCCCAGCGCCAAGCGTTTCCTTCATCACCCGCCAGAATCAGGTGCATCCCCAAGTGGTTGGCAATTCCGCAACGTCCCTCGGCACGGATCGTGATCCCCGTGGATTGCCACCGCTCGACC
>CAZDYB010000513.1:0-3830 GCA_964509045.1 uncultured Akkermansia sp. | reverse complement strand
GGGGACGGCGGTGGTGGGTCGGGTGTTTGCGAGTGAATTGGCGACGACGCCGGGGGGTGAATCGCTTCGGGTGCCCCTGGCTGGGGTGACAGTGACGGTGGACGGGATGGAGGAGACGATGCGCGCGGTGACGGATCTGTTTGGCAATTTCCGTCTGTCGCCGGTTCCGGCCGGGGAGTTCTTTGTCCATATCGATGGACGGACGGCGCTGCGGACGGTGGAACATCCGTTTCCCGAGGGATCGTTTTATCCATTTGTGGGGAAACGCTGGCATGCGTTGGCGGGGCAGGAGGTGAACGTGGATGATGTCTATCTGCCTTTGATTGCGGAGGGGACGTTGCGGGTGGTGAGTGCGACGGCGCCGACGATGGTTCAGTTTCCCGATTCGGTGCTGGCGCGGTATCCGGACCTGGCCGGGGTGAGCCTGGCGGTGCCGGCGAATGCGTTGTTTTCGGATTCGGGGATCCGGGGTGGAAGCGTGGGGATAGCGCCGGTGCCACCGGACCGTTTGCCGGAGCCGTTGCCGCCGGGGCTGGATTTCAGGCTGGTGATCACGGTGCAGACGGATGGGCCATTGAACTTCGATCAGCCGGTGCCCATCTGTTTCCCCAACCTGCCGGATCCGGTGACAGGACAGGTGCGGCCACCCGGAACGAAGAGCGCATTGTGGAGTTTCAATCACGACGTCGGTGAATGGGAGGTGGTGGGACCGATGACGGTCTCGGAGGATGGGAACCTGGTGTGTACGGACCCGGGAGTGGGCATCCGTCAGCCGGGGTGGCACGGGGAGCAGTCGGGCAATCAGTTGACGGGTGGCAACACCCGGAACGGACAACCGCCGATGGCGAGTCGGCCACGTCCGACCGGGCCGCAGGAGTGCGCGAAGGATGAGTGTCCGTGTGATGCGGCGTGTCGGACGGGGCATGAGGTGTTTCTGCACAGCGGCGAGGAAGTGTTGACGCAGTTGGACCTGATGATTCCGGGGCGGGCGGGGATGGATTTCCGGATGGAACGAACGTACCGGAGCCGGATGGATTACAATGGTCCGCTGGGGCACGGTTGGAGTTTCAGGTACAACGAGGGGTTGTTCTTCGAGGCCAACGGGGATGTGACCCGATTCACGGGGCGGTCGCATGGAGGCACGTGGACGTTGAATCCGGACGGCACCTATACGGCGCCGCCCGGCTATTTCGGGGTGTTGCTGCGCATGCCGGACGGTGCGTTCCTGCTCGTGGAATCGGATGGATTCCAGCGGTTGTATCGGGCGGAGGATGGGCGGATGTACTGTCACGCGGACCGGTTCGGAAACCGGATGCTGTTTGATCATGATGCGCGTGGGAATCTGTCCCGGGTGATCGATGTATTCGGGCGGGAGATCCGTTTTCGGTTCCAGACGTTTGACGATGGCGTGGATCGGTTGGTGCGGGTGGAGGACTTTGCGGGGCGGGTGGTCCGGTCCCAGTATGATGCGCGCGGGGACCTGGTGGCGGTGACATCACCGGCGGTGACGGGAACATCGACGGGCAATGACTTTCCGGAGGGGAGAACGGAGCGGTACACGTATTCAAGCGGGTTCGCGCATCCGGACCTGAACCACAACATTCTTACGGTGACGGCGCCGGAGGAGGTGGCGGCGGGTGGGGCGCCGATGCTGGTGTGGACCTATGGGACGGATCCGGGGAACCCGATGACATTTGACCGGGTGTTGACGGAGACGGAAGGGGGAGTGAATGCGTCGGGGGTGGCGGCCGGTGGGACGCGGCGCTTCGAGTATGAGGCGTTGAACACCGATGCACCGCCGGGACAGTTGGAACTGGCGCGTGGCCGGGTGCGGGTGACGGAGCGGAACGGAAACGTGCGGGAGTATTTTGGAAATGAGCGTCAGCATCATCTTGCGACGCGGGAACTCACGCGCGGACTGAGGGAAGGCGAACCCCCGTTCTACGAGACGCGGAGTTTTCATGATGAGGACGGCCTGTTGGTGCGACGGGTGTATCCGGAGGGGAACGAGGAACGGTTTGTCTATGACACCACGGGTTCGAGACGCAGTCGGGCGAATGTCGTTGAGCATCGGGTGGTGCCGGATGCGGGGCGGGGAGGGGGGGAGGACTTGGTGGTCACATTCGAGTATGAACCCTTGTTCAACCAGTTGCGGTCGGTGACGGATCCCCGTGGAAACGCCACGGGATTCACGCCGCCGTTGGGAACCGCTTCAAAGGATCGCTACACCCGCCGCCTTTTCTATGATTATCAGGAATCGGACGCCGCCGTCCCGCTGGCCACCCTTCTGGGGATCGACCTTTCATCGGTTCCACGGGGATTGGGTGATCTGAATGGGGACGGTCGGGTGGATCAAATGCATGGAAACCCGGTGCGGACGGAGTCGCCTTCGGTCCTTTTGCGGGCGGATTCGAATGAAGCAACCCGGCGGGGATCGGAGCTGCAGCCGCACGTGATCGAGCTGCAGTGGAACGACCATGGGCAGGTCGTGGCCCGTATCGATGAAGAGGGCAATGTGGAGTCCTTCTTGTATCATCTGGAATCGGATCCCGACGGGGACGGCAGACCGGTTTTCTCGGCATATACAGCATTGTCGTCGCAGGTGCGCAACGGCTACCTGGCGGCTGGAGTGGTGGACCAGCGGACGTCCCCACGCCGGGATTCTGCCGCCCCGTCGCCTGCCGAACTTTCCGTGAACTATGCCTACGATCCGGTGGGCAACATCGTAGGCGTGCGGACACCGCGCGGGATCTGGACGTCGATCGAGGTGAACGCGATGAACGAGGTGGTGGCGGTATTGGCCGGAGCGGATGTAACGAAGGCGGTATTGGACGGGCATCTTCCCCCCGGGGACAGGCCGTTCCGATATGCTACCCGTTTCCATTATGATGCGAACGGTCGCAGGGTGTTGACGGAGCAGGAGAATCGGGATGGAACGACGCCGGGTGTGGGGCTGTATGTCGAGCAGCGGACTGTCCATGACATTCTGGGGGACGTGATTGCCACCTGGAGCGAGGTGGATGCCGGTGGCGGTGTGACGACCCGGATCCGACGTGATCCGGATCAGTTTCCGATCGAGATCATTGAGGCCGAGGGGAACCGGACGACCTTGGAGAGGGACGAGCGGAACCTGGTGATGAATTTGACGCGTGGCGCAGGTAGCCCGGAGGCGGCGATGGTGCGGCTTGAATAGGAATCTGATTCGGCGGACCGACGCCGAGGACAACGATGGCGATGGTCATCCGGAGTCTCTTCGGATGGCGTATGATGGTTTTGATCGGCTGATTTCAAAGACGGATCCGATGGGGAACCGCACGGAGGTGGAGTATGACATGTTGCCGGTGCCGGTCCGGCGCCGGACATGGGGCCATCCGGCCGGTCAGCCGGGTGGTTCGCCCGTATTGATGTCGGAGGTCCGGCACCATCTGGATGAGCGGGAAAGGGTGTATCGGGTTGATGCCCGGCTTTTTGTTCCGGACGGGCAAGTTACAGAGCGGACGCCCGAGTTGGGGGACGGCGACGGGGACGGTTGGGTGAGTGCATTCATCGAGTTCGATGCACTGTCGCGGGAGACTTTCCACGTGGAGGATGATGGGACGGTGCGACAGACCCTTTATGACGGTGCTGGTCGGCCGGTCATGGTTCTGGATTCGGCAGGCAACCGGACCGGGATCGAATACGACCCGGATTCCCTGCCGGTGCGGATGGTTACCCGGGAGGTGGCCTCGGATCCTGCTGTTTCCGCGGAGGAGTATGAGTCGGTGTGGGTGTATGACCAATTGGGGCGGATGATCCGGGCGACGGATTCCGGCGGGCACACAATTTACCGG
>CAZDYB010000512.1:0-3833 GCA_964509045.1 uncultured Akkermansia sp. | reverse complement strand
TCCGCGCTTCTACGGCAAGCGCAATGACCGCATGCCCTCCTACCTCAAGGACGGCCGTCTTCCCAAAGCCGAGATCGCCCTGCTCGCCGACTGGCTCCGCAACGACCTCGATCCCGCCCGCGTGATCCAGTCCATGAAGTCCGAAGCCCCGACGAAATAGCGGGAGCAGGCTTAACTGGCGCCCAACCCGCGCTCATACTCTAACTCGCACCCGGAGCCTCGATCTCCAATCCGGGCTCAGGTCGTTTCGAGTACAAGCACCAGAACGATCAACGCCAAAGGAACCGCTTCCCGGAAATCCCGGGCGCCGTGAACAACCCCCCCATTGGGCACCCCGCCGTCCCTCCACAGCCCCAACGGGGCGAGCCGAAATCCAATCCCACCCCACCCAGAACGCGTCGCGTCCGATCTGCCCTCCCAAGGGACAGGCTCCTGAATCCCAACCCACACCACCTCACCTCTATCGAATCCCACCTCCGCGCCTCCGCGCCTTCGAGGGATAAATTTCCTTGGGGACAGCTCGGATGAAATGACTGGAGCCAGGCTCCCTGCGTCGCTCCGGCTCAGTATTGCCGGGTGGATTCGTTCTCGCTGATGGGCAACTCGAACTGGTCGCTGCTGAGTTCCACCTGGAACCGGGCGTCATCCGCGCTCACCGCCCGCACCACCAACCGCCAGTTTGCAGAATCCTTCGCCGCCAGCTCCTGCACCGGATCCATCAACAGCACCGGACCGTCCACCTTCACTTCCGTCGTCCCGCTTCCCGAAATGTATTCCTGGCTCGGAGGCAACACACAGCGGATCCGCACATTCGTCCCGACCGCGGATCCCTGATTCAACACCCGGATCTCATACACCACCGAGCCGCCCACCTCGACCGGATCCTCGATATCGATGATCTCCAGCAGGATCGCGGGCACACCCCGCACCTCGGTCTGACAGGCGGTGTCGACCGTCGTCGAACGCGACCCGCGCAACCGGGCGCTGAAGGCGAAGGTCCCGAGTTGTTCGGTGTTCAGAAATGCACACAACTCCCGGCTCTCGCCCGGCGCCAGGTTCTCGATCCGCCAGAACACACCCTCCGTCGTCAGCTGCCCGCCGTCCGACGCCTCGGCCAGGGTCAGCGGTGACGGCACGGGAAAGAGCAACTCGGACTGGGGCTCGGGGCCGTCCCCGGTGTTCTTAACCGTGAAACACACCCGGAGTTTGCGCAGGGGAAAGGTGAAGACCGGCGCACTGCATTCCACCGACAACGCCGGTCTCGGCTCCACACCGAGATCTTCCAGGTAGAAATTGCTGCACGCCGCCGGGGTCACACATCGGTAACGCCGCCCCAGGGAAGTGAACTGGAAGGCATACGCCGGCGCCGGTTTGTCACCCACCCACAAAACATCCTTCAGACATACCGGCCGACCGTTCTTCCGCGACGACATGAACGGCATGCGTCCCCCGATCGGGATATCCATCGGCAGGATCTCCGCCGTCTCGGCGGCATGGAACAAGTCCTCCAACCGCCCCTTCCAACCCCACTGCCGCAGGATCTCTGCGATGTCCGGTTTCAGCGCCGGATCCCGGAACCGCCATCGAAGGTCCTCCGCTGTCACCAGTGGATCGGCGAATCGTCCCGACGGATGTCCCAGGAAAGTGGCCCGATGTTCGCCCCGCACCCCCGCCGTCAGGCAAACCACAAACAACATCCCCAGCACCCGAATCCAACCCGAAGCGTGCCACATGAGAGGACCTTCCCGCACTCCCCGGTTCCGGACCAGCCTAGACTCCATCCGATCCCTCTCGGGACAGGCTCCGATCCCTGGGGACAGGCTCACGGGCTCATTTCTGGGGACAGGCTCACGGAAGCCCACATCGTTCTCACCCCACCCCGATCCAACCTCCGCATCCCCGTCTCCGTGGGATGCAATTTCAGGGGACAGGCTCCATGGGGATTCCTGGGGACAGGCTCTTCCCTAGGGACAGGCTCACGGAATCTGCCCTTGGGTGCCTTCCCGGTTCCGAAATCTCCCGGCTCCATTCCCATCGCGATTCCCGGCAGGCTCAGTCCTGTGACCGCTCCTGTTGGCCGGGTCCTTGTCGCCAGTCTGCTGTCCGGTGCCGGTGCCCTCGGGTTGCAACTGGCCTGGACACGGCGCCTTGCCGTGCCGCTTGGGCACGAGATGCCCGCTGCCCTGGCTGTGATCTCAGTGTTCTTTGTCGGCATGGCCCTGGGGGCGCGATTCCTCCAACCCACCCGGCTCCCCCGCTCCCCTGCCCTCTGGCTCGAACTGGCCATTGCCGGCTGGGCCGGGATCTCGATCCCGTGGATGGATGTCCTCGCCCGTCACCTGCCTGACCTGCTGGGCCCGACCCCGTCCTCCATCCGATTCGGGAGCGTCGCCGGAATCACCACCCTGCTCGCCCTCCTTCCCGCCACAGCGGCCATGGGTGCTACATTTGCCGCGCTCGAACGGACCGCTGCAAATGCCGGTGCCCGCGACCCGATCCCGTGGATCTACGGGACCAACACCCTGGGTGCGGCGCTTGGGGTTGCGCTATCCCTCGCCCTGTTCCAACCCATCTTCGGCCTCCGGGGCGCCATCTTCGTCGCCGGACTGTTCCACCTGCTCGCCGCCCTCCTCCTCATCCGCATTCCCCAATCAGACATCCCGTCCCGTCCTCACGCCCCTTCGACAACACCTGTTCCGCTCCAATCCGGAGCCCGTCCGGCAATCGGTTGGCTCGCCCTGGGCGGTTTCCTGGGGATCGGTTCGGAAGTCGTGCTGATCCGGCTGCTCGCTCCGGTGCTGGGGGGCACCCTCTACACCCACGGGCTGGTCCTTGCCACCTGGCTGGCGGGCGTCGCGCTCGGGACCTGGGCCGGCCACCGATGGACCCGCCGGCTTCCGGACTCCGCCGCCGCATTGGCCACCGTGGTCGGGATGACACTCAGCGCGACGTTCCTGGGCTGGGTTGCCCTGCCCTTGCTGGAATCGGGGCGGAATTGGGGAACCGGGTTTGGTGTCACCCTTGGGTTCGAATTCCTGGTAGTCCTCGCCGTGGTATTGCCGGTCAGCATTCCCGGTGGCGCCTGGTTCACCCAATGGCTGCGGACCGCCTCCCATCATGGCGTTGCCATCAGCACCGCCCTCGCCATCAACACCCTCGCCGCCGCCTGCGCGCCCGTCGTCTGGATCGGCATGCTCCTCCCCCGGATCGGCGAGACCCCGACCTGGATCACCCTCGCCAGCCTGGCTGCGTTGGCCGCCCTCCTCATGGGCACACGGGCCCGCCGGATCACCTTCGTCGTCTCCGTCGTTGCCCTCGCCGCCCTGGCCGCGTGCGATCTTCGTCTCCTCCAGACCCCTCCTGGGGCCAGGCTCGTCCGCGCCTGGTGCGGCCCCTCCGACTCCGTCGCCGTCTGGGAATGGCCTGACGGTTCCCGTTCCCTCGCCGTCAACAACCGCTTCACCATGGGCGGAACCGCATCCGCCCCCGCCGCCGCCCGTCACGCCCACCTCCCCCTCCTGCTGCATCCGGCCCCACGCACCGCCCTGTTCCTCGGACTCGGCACCGGCATCAGCTTCGCCGCAGCGGGAGTCCATCCCGGCCTCCGGGCCGATGGCATTGAACTGGTTCCGGAAGTGGTGAAAGCCCTGCCTCAATTCTCCCCCTTCAACAGCATGTCCCCCAACCTCCGTGTGATCACGGCCGATGCCCGCCGATTCCTCCGGGCGGACGGCCCCGACTACGATGTGATCGTGGCCGACCTCTTCCATCCGGAACGCGACGGTGCCGCCTGGCTTTACACCCGTGAACATTTCGCCGCGTTGCGCTCCCGA
>CAZDYB010000511.1:0-3844 GCA_964509045.1 uncultured Akkermansia sp. | reverse complement strand
GGCGGCCATCGTGTTGGCCGGTGACGTCCTTGAGGTCGTCGTCGAAGCGGAAATGCGCGACGAGGTCGGCGCGGGCGGGGGAAAATGAGCCGAGCAGCAGGGCGGTGAGGAGAAGGAGCGTGGGATTCATGCGGCGATGATTCTGGAAAAGATCGGCTTCAGAGCCCGGGCCTGCCTTCAGACCACTTCACGGCGGTGCGGGAGAGGAACCAGGTGCGCCCCTTGTCGTTGTTGCCTTGGTAGAAGAGCCAGGTCTGGCCGTCGCGAGTGGTGAACACGCCCGGATGGCCGGATTCCGAGGCGTTCCAGTCTCCCGGTTGGCCGTTGCGGAGGAAGGGTTCGGTTGAGAGACGTTCCCACTTCAATCCATCGCGGCTGATGGCGATGCCGACCTGCTGCGGGTCGTTGTTGTAGCCGCCCGCGTAGAACATGATCAGGTCGTCGCCACGTCGGCAGAGGGAGGGAGCTTCGATGCAGAGCTTCTCCCAAGGCAACTCCGGTTTGAGGATGGGCGCATCGCAGAGCTGCTTCCAGCTTGCCCGGCCGAAGTCGGACTTCAGATCCGCGCCTGCCACGCCGAGCATCTGAATCTTCATTTCCGGATCGCGTGTGGCGAAGTAGAGCAGCAATCGATCGCCCATGGGGAACACCTCCGGGTCGATGGCGCGACCGCTCGTCCATTCGCCGGTCGGGTGAAAGACGGGATTCGTGGGATTGCGGGTGAAGCTCAGGCCGTCGTCGGATACCGCGTGGCAGATGCCGTCCTTCCGTCCGTTGCCGTAGCTGGCGTAGAAGAGATGCACTTTTCCATCGAGCACGATCGCGCTCGGGGTGCATAGACCCTTCTTCTCGCACTCCTGCTCGGGCCAGAGTTCGCCGACTTTCTTCCAGTTTAGCAAATCACGGCTCTCGGCGATCCCGACCGACCAGCCGGAAGGCGCGTTGGCGGGAGCAAGCTTGGGATCAAAGGGCGGCAGCGAGAAATACATCAGGTAGCGCCCGCCGAACTCGATGACATTCGGGTCCTTCGACAAGCCGGCCCAGGCGTGACGAGTCCGCCCACTTCATCATCGGCTCGGAGGTGGGGGAGGGTGCTTGCTGGGCTGATGCGGCCAGGGGGGAAAGGAGGATCGTGGCGAGGAGGATGGGTTTCATGGACTTTGTCCGACCAGTTGAAGCCGGATTTTTGGGTTGAAGGAGTGGAGGCTGACCCCTTTGGGTGATTCGACGCGGGCTTCGATGGCGTCGCCTTTTCGCTGCCACTCGACTTTGATCAGGCCATGCGGGGTGGCGACGCTGCCTTTCGCCGAAACCAGATCCCCAGGACGCGGGTCGAAGATCGCCTCGCTGAAGCCGGGCTTAACGGGACGGATGCCGAGCACATAGGAGGTGAGCAGCCAGTTCACGCTGGAGCCGCAGAGCTGGGCTTGGACGCCGGGACCGAAGCCTTCGCCCCAGTGAAGTGCGTCGTTCCGTGCCCATGCCCCGTAGCTGCCCTGCAGGAGCCGGATGGCGTCGCTGTCGTGGCCGGATTCAAAGAGGCTGCCGAAGATCTTGTCCGTCCACAGCGGGCTCATGCCGTTGTTGTTTTCGTTGTTTGGCTCGAAGGCGGCCACGAGTAGTTTGGCGGCAGCGGTCTGTTGGTCGGCGGAGCCGAGTTGGGTCAACAAGGCCAGCGCATGACCGTGACGGCTGCAGGGGGTGGGCTGGTGGTTCTTTGACAACTGGAGCTGGACCTTCTGCCAGGGGTCATCGAGCCAGCCAGCCGGACGAACGTCGATGACCTCACGCCGCACTTGCTCGGACGGTTCGATGTGCTCCTGCCAGCCCCGATGTTGGTCCGACCAGAAGCGCCTGGCGACGACCTCGGAAAGGCCGGACGCACGACGCTGGCAGTGCGTCGCGAGCGTGTTGTCTCCGGCGGCGGTGGCGATGACGGTGGCACTCTTCAGGGCAAGCAGCACGGTGAGATTCACGGTGAGGCTGTAGGGCCGCTTGTACCAGGAGCGCTTGACCCTGTCGAAGATCACCTTCGAACCGACGGGCTGGATGAAAAGACCCTCCTGCGTGAATCCGCTCTCCACGTGCCGCATCACGCAGTCCCGCACGGCAGGCAGCACCTCCCGGACCAGCGCATCGTCGCCGGTGACGGCGTGGTATTGCTCAATGCTGGTGAGCCAATGCAGGCTGTAGTCGCAGATAGGCATCACGGCCCGCTGGTAGGCCGGAGCACACGCGACCATGGAATGCACCGCACCGTCGTCCAGTTGTCGCGCCGACTGCGCCGCCTGCCGGAGAAGCCGCCGCCACAGCGTGGTGTCGCCGTAAGTGGCCCAGGCTCCAAGTGCGCCCGCGCAACCGTCATGGAGCCACTGTGACGACTCGCGCCAGTTGTTGTCCACGAAGGCGTCGAGCATGCTGGTGCGCAGGGTGCGGTCGGTGATGAGCCAGGCTTTCGTGAGGCCTTCGTCGCTACACTCAAAGCTCAGAACGGGACTCACATCGTGATGCGTGATGACGGCCCCGACCCTCAACCGCACGGAGTGATCGGCGCGAACCTTCACCGTGTGGTAGCGATAGCCGCGCGGCAGAAAGCTTTGCAATTGGCCCTCACCGGCGGGCGCGATCCATCGGTCGCATGCCGCCTGGAAAATGACGGGCGGCTTGTCTTTGGAGAGCGTGCCGCCGTAACCACTGTCGAGCACTTCACTGCCGTGCGCGTCCCGGATCTCGAGGCGCGGGAAGGACGCGGCATTCCACCCGAGGTCAACGGTGACGGCGATGAAGCCCCCAGCCGGTGGCGTGAGCGTCAGCCATCCCCCCGAGTCTGTCACCGGAAGCGCGGCGACTGGCTCCATGGCCTCATCTTTCCACAGCTTCGTGAGCGTCTTCTCGTCGGCAAACGTCGCGCTGTTCGTGCCGGTGAAAGCCGCGACCAGGGGCAACGAAGGTGTCAGGATCTCGCGCATTGGCTTCAAACCGCGCGGCTCGAAGCCCGTCCAGGGGGCCTCACCGGGAGCGGCGACGATCGTGGCGTTTTGCCAGCCGTTACTTTCCCCGGAAGTGCGCCAGTCCGCGGGTTCGCGACGCCCATCCACACATTCCTGGTAGGCGAAAGCGCCATGGAAATACGGAATGGCGTTGGGCCGAGCCCAGTCGGCAGGTCGGGCCTGCCACGTGGTATCTGTGCGGACGGGAGTGGCTTTGCCATCCTGGCTGATCACCTCTCCCTCGATCAGCAACCCGGTCCGTCCGGGGCCGGCATAGACTCCATTCCCCTTGGTGCTCTGCCCGAAGGCTCCTGATCCGGGGCCGAACTGATAGACCTCTGCGGCGATCCAGTTGGTGCCAGGATGCAAGAACGGAGCCAAATCATGCTCGTCATACGGCTGTGCCCACGGAAAACCCCGCGCCGGTCCCCGTCCGACCAACCGGCCATTGACCCAAAGCAGGTAGCGGGCATCCGCCGTGATGCGCACGAGTCCCGACTTCGGCGTCGTCGCAAGCTCCAGCCTTTTGCGGAACACGAAGCGCGAGTCCACATGGTCCACGGCAGGATCACCAAAGCCGATCCAACGAGCCTCGACGAAGGGAAGGCGTCCTTTGTCGGCCTCTTGGGCGAATGATCCGGCCAGCGGCGCGAGCAGCAGGGCAAGTAGGATCGCGAGGGCGGGTTTCATGTTCTCAGCGAATCCAAATGCCTTTCCCCGTTCCACCTTTCGGCGTCGTTTTGGGGTAGTCGGGGTTGGGTTTTTGCACGATGACCTTCACGACCTGCTCGATGGGCAAATCCGTCTTCGAATCGCGGGTGCGGACGCCGGTGACGGCGAGATTGCGCACCGTG
>CAZDYB010000510.1:0-3847 GCA_964509045.1 uncultured Akkermansia sp. | reverse complement strand
GAAGCCCCCACGCCGTCCGCCGCAGCGGGAGAAGTGCGCATCCGCGTCCTCGCGACGGCGGTGACAGAAGGTGATTGGCGTGTCCGCAGCGGCGTGATGCCACGTGGTTTCGACGCACGGCGGGGGATCGGGCTCGGGTTCGGCGGCCCGCGAAAGGGCGTCCTGGGAACCGACACGGCAGGCGTTGTCGACGCCGGCGGCGCTTCCTTTCGGGGGCATGGAGTCGCCGCGACTTTCCGGTCGACGACGTCAATCCTCCCATTGACTCGCCCCGACTCCGATGGCAGTGGCTCGCACGACAAAGAACGCGCACCGCGATCTCCTGACCCTCCGCATGAATTCCAGCCCTGCCTTCGAGACCCCCGATTACGTTGAGATCGGGTTCCGCCAGATCGACACCGACATCCATTGGCTTGCCGATTGCCTCGCTGAAGTGCTTCAGGACCTGGGTGAATCCGAACTCGCCAGCTGGGTTCCCTGGCGCAATCCGGAGGCCGGCAGGGACCCCGAAGTCACACCACCGGCCCGACTTGGCCTCGCTTACGCCATGGCCTTCCAACTCCTCAACACCGTTGAGGAACAGGCCGCCGAAGCCATGCGACACCTCCGGGAATCCTCTGAAGGACCCGCCGCCGAACGAGGGCTGTGGGCCGATCAACTGGCGGAATTGCTCAGGGCCGGCAATGACGCCCCCGCCATCGCCGCCGCCATCGCCGCCGTCGAGGTCGAACCCGTCTTCACCGCCCACCCCACCGAGGCCAAACGCTCGTCCGTCCTCGAACAACATCGCGACCTCACCCAACTCCTCCAGTCAGCCCACTCCCCTTCAGACCGGCAAATCCGCCGCACCGAAGTCATGGCCCTGCTGGAACGCCTGTGGCGCACCGGCGAGATCCTCCTCCAGAAACCCAGCGTCGCCGATGAACGCCGCAACGTCCTCAACTACCTGCGCGACGTCCTGCCCAGGGTGATCCCCGAACTCGATCACCGTCTCCATGCCGCCTGGACTTCCAGCGATCTCAACCCTGAAACCCTCGCCGATCCCACCCGCCTGCCACGCCTCCGATTCGGCACCTGGGTCGGCGGCGATCGCGATGGTCATCCCGGCGTCACGGCCACCGTCACCGCCGAAACCCTCGAACGCCTCCGCGCCAACGCCCTCGTCGTCCTTCACCGCGCCCTCTCCCATCTCGCCACCCGTCTGCCCCTCACCGATTGGATCCAGGCAGCACCGCCGGATCTACTCGCCCTGCGGGATTCCTGCGCCCAGGCCCTGGGCGATGACGCCCGTCCCTTCCTCCAGATGCATCCGGGGGAACCCTGGCGCCAGACCGTCGAACTCCTCGCCGCACGCCTTCCCGTCGAACTTCATCCCGGTCAACTCGCACGGATCCACCAGGCCCCCGGACGCTATTCCCATCCGTCCGAACTCGAGGCAGACCTCGTCACCCTCCACCAATCCCTCAGCCACGCCGGGGCCGCACGACTCGCCCACCACGACGTCACCCCCGTCCGCCGCATCCTCCACACCTTCGGATTCCACCTCGCCCGACTCGATGTCCGTCAGAACTCCGCCTTCCACGAACGCGCCCTCGCCCAACTCCTTTCCGCAGCCGGCATCGATGCCTCCCAATGGTCCGAATGGCCCGAGTCCGAGCGTCTGCGACTCCTCGAGAGGGAGATCCGTTCCCCACGCCCGTTCCTGCACCCGTCCGCCTCCGCCGGTCCAGAGGCCGATGCCGTCCTCGAAACCTATCGGGTCCTGGCCCAACACCTGGCCACCCACGGCCACGAGGGCGTCGGCGCCCTGATCGTCAGCATGACCCGCCGCGTCTCCGACCTGCTCACGGTGTATGTCCTCGCCCGGGAAGCCGGTCTCCTCCGGCAATTCCCCGAAGGTATGGTCTGCCTCCTCCCGGTCGTGCCCCTGCTCGAAACCGTCGAGGATCTCGAACGGGGCCCCGATCTCATCCGCACCTTCCTCGAATTCCCCGTCACCCGGACTTCCCTCGCCTTCCACGCCCAACGCGCCGGCCATCCCGGTCTCCTCCGACAACAGGTCATGGTGGGATACTCGGATTCCAACAAGGACGCCGGAATCCTGGCCAGTCACTGGGCGCTCCAACGGGCCCAGGCCCGACTCGCTTCCATCGGCGACCTCGCCGGCGTCCGGATCCAGTTCTTCCACGGCCGCGGCGGCACCATCTCCCGCGGCGCCGGCCCCACCCACCGCTTCCTCGAGGCACTCCCTCCCGGATCCCTCGACGGTTCCATCCGCCTCACCGAACAGGGCGAAACCATCGCCCAGAAATACGGCAATCCCGGCACCGCCCGCTACCACCTCGAACTGCTCCTCGCCGGCGTCGCCGCCACCGCCTGGAGACATCGCCGCCCCGAAGCCCTCCCCGAAGCCCTCGTCCCACTGCTCGACCAACTCGCCGCCGCCTCCCGTTCCGGATACCGGCAACTCCTCGAGTCCGACGGCTTCCTCGCCTTCCATCGCCAGGCCACTCCACTCGACGTCCTCGAAAACACCCGGATCGGTTCCCGCCCCACACGCCGGACCGGCCAGGCCAGCCTCGCCGATCTCCGCGCCATCCCCTGGGTGTTCTCCTGGACCCAGGCCCGTTTCTACCTCACCGGCTGGTATGGCGTCGGATCCGCCCTCGCCACCCTGGATGCCTCCGCCCAGGCCCTCCTCCGTTCCCACATCGCCGATGTTCCCTTCCTTCAGTATCTCTTCACCAATGTCGAAACCTCCCTCGCCAGCAGCGATCCCGAGGTCATGCGCGAATACGCCACCCTCGTCACCGATCCCGACATCCGGCACCGCATCAGTTCCGGGATCGAATCGGAATGGCAACGCACGCGCGAACACCTCGCCCAACTCCGCGGTGCCGATTTCCTCTCCGGCCGACCGCGCCTGACCCGCACCCTGGCCCTGCGCGTCCAACCCCTCCGCATCCTCCACCGCCAACAGATCGCCCTGCTCCGCCAATGGCGCGAAGCCCAGCAAACCGGCGACGAATCCCGCGCCGCCACCCTGTTCCCCGAACTCCTCCTCACCGTCAACGCCATCGCCAGTGGTCTCCGCACCACCGGTTGAGTCTTTCCGAACAAACGCTTGCCCCAGCCGGGCACCCCGCCGTTTACTCCGCGCGCCAGGGTCCATGGAGTGCGGGCGTGCAAACCCCGCCAGGGCAGGAATGCAGCAACGGTAGCCTGTCCCGCATTTGCCGTGGGTGCCCTGGCATTCCTCCTCCCGCATTCCTCCTCCCGCATTCCTTCTTCCGCATTCCTTCTTCCCCGTCGCCCCGGTTGTTCCCATCCTCACCCTCCCGGCGCGTCGACCCTACGACGTCCGTCGGGAACCGAGGATCCCCCCGGCCATGTCGTACCAGGTCATTGCCCGAAAATACCGCCCGCAACGTTTCGCCGACGTTGTCGGGCAGGAACACGTCACCATCACCCTGTCCAATGCCATCGCGGCAGGCCGCATCGCCCACGCCTACCTGTTCTGCGGCCCGCGCGGCACCGGCAAGACCACCCTCGCCCGCATCTTCGCCAAATGCCTCAACTGCACCAACGGACCAACCGTCGATTTCGATGAGGCAGATCCACGGGTCCGTGAGATCGCCGAGGGTCGCTCGCTGGATGTCCTGGAAATCGACGGCGCCTCGAACAATGGCGTCGAACAGGTTCGTGAACTCCGTGACACCGTCCGCTTCGCCCCCGCCGCCGGGAAGTTCAAGGTCTACATCATCGACGAAGTCCACATGTTGACCGTGGCCGCCTTCAACGCCCTGCTCAAAACCCTCGAGGAACCACCCGCCCACGTTAAGTTCCT
>CAZDYB010000509.1:0-3855 GCA_964509045.1 uncultured Akkermansia sp. | reverse complement strand
GCGACGGAGACGGCCATGGCACCGAGCGGATTGAGGCGGCCGGGGAGGGCGGGATCGAGGGGGCGCCAGACGGGATCGGATTCGCGGAGATCCGGGGGTCGTGAACCGCGGAGGAGTCGGAACCATTCGAAGGCAGCGATGGCGGCGACGAGGGCCGCGAGGGTGAGGAAGACGCCGGTGACGATGAAGTCGATGAGGTTGTTGGTGCGGAGTGCGCGGTTTTTCGAGATGGCCCTGAGGGCGGCGGGAGAGGTGTCGGTGCCGGCGGCAGCCTCGGCGGCCTGCCGGAGGGCGGGGAGTTGGGAATCGAGGTTGCGTGCGGCGGCGAGGAAACCGATGCGCGGGGTGGGATGGAACATCTTCTGGATGCCGGCGGTGAAGGTGACGGTGAGGAGCCAGCAGAGGGGGGCGAGGGTGACGAGCACGAGCCATCGGGGTTTGCGGGAGGCGATGAGCATCTTGAGGACGATGGTGGTGCCGAGGACGAGGGCGATGGCGGCAAGCAGTTGGTTGGCGATGCCGAAAAGGGGCCAGAGGGAATTGATGCCGCCGAGGGGATCGCGGACGCCCTGGACGAGGAACCATCCCCAGGCGGCGACCATCAGGACGGATGCGAAGAGGTTGGGGCCGACGGCGCGGGTGTTGCCAAGAGAGGGATGGAGGTGGCCGAGGAAATCCTGGAGGAGATAACGACCGACGCGCGTGCCGGCATCGAGGGTGGTGAGGATGAAGAGCGCCTCGAACATGATGGCGAAGTGGTACCAGAGGCCAAGGCCGCGACCGCCGGTGACCTCCTTGAAGATCTGGGCCATGCCGACCGCGAGGGTTGCCGCGCCGCCGGTGCGGCCGTAGAGGGTGTTCTCCTGAACCTCGGCCGCGAGCGTTTCCATGGTGCCTTCAGCGAGATGAAAGCCGGTGGCATTCACCCGTTGGATGATGTCGGCGGCCTTGGCGGCGGCGGTGGGAGCCTCGCTGGAGATGTTCATGCCGAGGTAGACGGCGGGGTCGAGGGTGCAGGCGGCGACCAGGGCCATGATGGCGACCAGGGATTCGAGGAGCATGGCGCCGTAACCGATGGGTCGGGCGAATCGTTCGCGGGTGATGATCTTGGGGGTGATGCCGGACGAGATGAGGGAGTGGAAGCCGCTGATGGCGCCGCAGGCGATGGTGATGAAGCAGAAGGGGAACAGTTTGCCGGCGACAACGAGGCCATTGCCCTCGACGGCGAACCCGACCAGGGCGGGCATCTTGAGGGTCGGCAGCACGAGCACGACCCCGGCAGCCAGGGCGATGATGGTGCCGAGTTTCATGAAGGTGGAGAGGTAATCTCGCGGGGCGAGGAGCAGCCAGACCGGGAGGACGGAGGCGGCAAGCCCATAGGCGATCAGGCCCCAGGCGAGGGGCTCGGCCTTGAGGGTGAAGGTCTCGGAGAGGGTGGGATGGGCGTGGACATACTGGCCACCCCACACGGCGAGCAGCAGGAGGATGACCCCGCCGATGGAGGCTTCGAGGGTGCGGCCGGCGCGGATGAAACGGAGATAACCTCCCATGAGCATGGCGATGGGGATGGTGGCGCCGACGGTGAACACGCCCCAGGGGCTTTCGGCGAGGACCTTGACCACCACGAATCCGAGGACGGCGAGCAGGATGATCATGATGGCGAGGATGGCGACCAGGGCGATGGCCCCGGCGAGACCGTTGAGTTCGGCCTTCACCATCTGGCCGAGGGAACGGCCGTTGCGTCTCATGGAGGCGAAGAGGATGACGAAATCCTGGACGGCTCCGCCGAGTACGACCCCGATGAGGATCCAGAGGGTGCCGGGGAGGTAACCGAACTGGGCGGCCAGGACGGGGCCGACCAATGGACCGGGACCGCTGATGGCGGCGAAGTGATGGCCGAAGACGATCCAGGGGCTGGTACGGACGAAATCCTGGCCGTCCTCATGGGCTTCACACGGGGTGCTGCGGCGGTCGTCGAGGGCAAGGATCCGTGCGGCGATCCACTTCGAGTAGAAGCGATAGCCGATGGCGTAGGTGCAGACGGCGGCGATGACGATGTAGGCGGAGCTGATGGGTTCGCCGCGGTTGCGGGCGATGGTGGAGTAACACCACGCACCCAAACCGGCGACGATCATCCAGACCAACACGGACACGGCCTTCGGCATGGGGACGAGATTACGGCAGGTGAAGGGTCGGGATACAGGGGGGAATGGCGACAGGTCCTGCTGTCGTTGTGGGAAAGTGGCTTTCCCTTCGGACCGGTCCCGACCGGAGCCGATGCGGCCAGTCTTCAGTCCCGATCCCGATACCGAGACCGATCTGTCTCCGGCGCCATTGTGGGATCCGGTGTCCAACGCGCCCTGCCCCTGGCGCCAGACCCGAGGACTCCACTTCCCCGTCTGTGGTTCAAAACACGCGTTTCCCGGCTTCTGTCCGGTTCGACCCGACCCAACAATGCTGGGTTTGACCGAATGGGAGAAAACCCCAACTGCCCGTACCGTGTCGGCATGGTCGGCGCTGGCACCACCCTTTCCCTTTCCTCCCGGGTCTCCCGTCCGCATCAGCACGTCGTCGCCTGCACTTCCTGCACCCGTGACCATTCGTCCGAAGACATCATCTTCCTCGGGGGCCATGCCGTTTGTGCCGAATGCAAGCCACGCCGGCTCCAGTGTCTGCGCGAAGGCGCCCCCAACGCAGGGGTTCGCCTGGCGCGGGGTGTGCGTCCGGCCCAGCAACTCCTCGTTGTGGAACAGGATGCCGTCGTTCCCTCCCGCTGTGTCCACTGCAACGAACCCGCCACATGGCATGCCCCGCGCAAGTACGCCTGGCATCCGCCCTGGGTCATCCTCTCGCTGCTGCTCACCCCGCTGGCCTTCATCCCCTTCGCCGCCGTCTTTGGTCGCAAGGCCCGCTTCGACCTGCATCTCTGCGAGGAACACCGGATGCGTCAGCACCAGCGTCATGCCCTCGCCTGGATCTGGGGGCTCTCCGGTCTCCTCCTGATGGTGTGTGGCATCTTCTATGTCCTGGATGGCGTGGATCCCCGGCCGGGCGCCTGCCTGATCTTCTCGGGTTTCGCCTCGATGCTCACAGCGCCGTTGTTCGCCCAACGGAACCATCGAAGCCTCCTGGTCCGGAACATCGATGCCCAGGGCACACTCCAACTCACCGGTGCCCACCCGGATTACCTCGCATCCCTCCTCTGACCTCCGGCTCTTGATGGCCCCACGGGGGCAACCGCAGACCAACCCGGGATGCAACCCCGGACGCAGGACCCGAAAGCCGATGCGTCCTGACCGAACGCCGCGTCAACGGGGCCAGTCCGACCCCATTGCCTTCCGATGCTGTGGCGTCACGGGATTGGAACGTATTCCAGGCTCGCCGGAAGGGCGGTAGTACCCCTAGGAAGTTTCATGCATCCGGGTTTCGGTTCTGCGCGGCGATGGGCGGGGTCGACGGCCGTGATGGTGTTGGCCATGGGCGCTGTCCTCGCCTCTCCACCACGTCTCGACCAATGCCAGGTCGTGGGGACCCACAATTCGTATCATGTGGCCCCCGGCCCGGTCATGGATGCCTTGATCCGATCAAAACCCGGCTCCGGTGCGGACGACCTGGCCTACACCCATCGCCCCCTGAAGGAACAGTTGGGGATCCTCGGCATCCGGCAGCTGGAGCTCGACCTGTACGCCGATCCGGAAGGAGGGCGTTTTGCCGAGCCGGCCGGACCGAAGCTCGCCGCCGCCGCCGGACTGGGCGTGATGATTTCGCACGATCCCGACGGTGAATTGCGGAAACCGGGGTTCAAGGTGCTTCACGTGCCCGACGTCGACTTCGTCTCGCGGAACCGCACGTTCG
>CAZDYB010000508.1:0-3862 GCA_964509045.1 uncultured Akkermansia sp. | reverse complement strand
AAGCCGGGGCGTGAGCGACGCGCATATCCCCAGCGAACTGCAGGGAGCGTTCAGGCGGTTTCCTGCAAGTGTTTCCGGGTGCGATGATGGCGGTATTTGAAGAGCAGGGTCAGATAGACCCTCACGCCGGTCTCGGAAACGAGTCTGCCCCACCAGGAGCGGCCCCACTGATAGGTGACCGTGTCATGCATGACGCATTCGTCGGGCCCCCTTCTCTCGAAGCGGTGCTCATGGATGAACAGGGCGAATGGACCCTCCACGATCTCATCCACGAGCAGATCGGGTGGTTGAACGGTCTTCCATCGACAGGTCCAGTGCATCGGGATGATCCACCAATCGCGGCAATGCAGTTCGATCATGCGCCCCTCCTGGGCCGGGCCATCCGTCCTGAGGCTCACCAAAGTCAGGGTTGGAGGCATGACCTTCGTCAGGTTTCGCGGATCGCTGTGGAATTCAAACGCCGTCTCCACGCTGGTGCGTAGCGGGGTGCTGGCATGGAAGATGGATGGCATCGGGATCTAGTTCAGGCGTGAGAGAAGAAGTGCGGCCAGACACAGGCCGCGGCTTGTCCAGGCAACGCTCCTCCAGATATTGGAGAGCACAAGGCGTCGAATGGTCGGGGCATCATATCCCCGGGCGAGCCGGTGATGCAGTGGGACCTGGCAGAACCAGGTGGAACACCAGATCAGGACCATGGCGCCGAGACTGATCCCAAACAGCACCGAGCGTTCGCCGAGATGGACCAGCAGGGCCGCGCTGCCGACTTCTGCCAGCATCAGCGGTCCCACCACCCAGGTGATGAGCTTCATGTGGCGGGCGTGGTAGGCGACGAAGCCTTCCCGCCCCACATCCTTGAGCAACGGATAATGAACTGCCTGGATCGTCCAGATCAGCCCGACGAGCGCCCAGGTAACCGCAAAATGAAGGATGAACAGCGCCGTCATGGGTCTTTGGGGGATTCTTCTTCGGCGGCCGGCATCCCTGCAATGCCGCACATTCTCCCACGATCAGCACCTGGGTTGCCGCAGCGGCCATGGGCGTGACCCATGGGAAATTCCCCCGGCATCCTCCACTGGTCAGCCTGCGGGAGATTCGGTATCCCGGCGGCATGGCGAAATTCGAAGTCATCGAGCAGGAGGGCGTCCGCTTCGTGAAATGCACCCTCAACAACGAAACCATCAAGACCGAGTCCGGAGCGCTCCACTACATGCGCGGCCGGATCGAAATGGAATCCAAGGGTCCTTCCATGGGCGGACTCCTCAAGTCCCTCGCCACCGGCGAGAGCATCTTCCGTCCCACCTACACCGGCACCGGCGAAGTCTATCTGGAACCATCCCTCGGCGGATTCCACGTGATGGAATGCGCCGGCGAGACATGGATCCTGGAGGGTGGTGCCTACTGGGCTTCCGAGTCTTCGATCGCCATCGACGTTCATCGTGAGAAGTCGATGACCGTGTTCAAGACGGGCGAGGGCCTTCTCGACTTCCAGACCAAGGTCAGCGGTCATGGCACCGTCGTCCTGGCGAGTCAGGGTCCGGTCGAGGTTGTCCATCTCCAGAACGACAGGCTGACCGTCGACGGCCGCCTGGTCCTCGCCCGTTCCTCCAGCCTGGAGTACACCGTCCAGCGTGCTGCGAAGTCCCTGATGGGTACCATGACCTCAGGGGAATACATGGTCAGGATCTACGAAGGAAGCGGGTCCGTCCTCATGGCCCCGATGCCCTACTGGCGGCAACGCCTCGCCGCGAGCATCCAAGGCCTCGCCTTTGCCCGGAAGACCGGGTGAGGGGCGATCCGGGTCACCTGGGACTTCGGTCACAGGGTGACGGGTTTCAACCCGAAGTGGGGGGCGGCGGCGACGAGGTGGCGGTCGTTGCTGTAGATTTCCTTCAACCCGGCCTCCGCGGCGCAGGTCAGGTGGAGGGCATCGGCGGCGCGCAGAAAGACCTGGGCGGACAACCCCGACATCCGGCGCGCCTGGGCTCCGGCAAGTTCCGACGTGATCGGAAGCGGGGTCCAGAGTCCTTCCTGAACATCGGTGGCGACCTGTGCGGACAGCAGGCGAAACTGGGGAACGGTCAGGCGCCCATCCCGCAGATTGCGATGCAGGGTCGCGACCAGTTCACCCCAGCCGATCAGGCAGCAGACCACGTCGCCGGAGGCCCTGGCCTTGGCCCGCACAGCCGGGCTGTCGGGTTCCATGAGATACAGTTTGGCCAGATAACAGGAATCAAAGTAGATCATCGTCCGTCGCGTCCGTCCGAGACGATTTCGGTGCTCGACGGCCCTCCGAGGGGACGCTCGATCAACCGGGCAACGCCCGGCATCAATCGACGCCTGAGGAAGGGGTTGGTCTTCGGGGTCTCGATGGCGGGGAGCAGGCGCGCGATGGGGTGCCCCCGCTCGGTCACGATGACCTCGCCTTCCTCGCTCACCCGTCTCAACCAATGACCGGTGCGCCCGTGCAATTCCTTGATGGAGATTGTCGTCATCCGAACAAAAGTGTCACTGGTGTCACTTCCGGTCAATCGTTGGCGGGTCTGCGCTCCGGCCCGCCGTTGTTTTTGGGCTACCCACGGGGAAGCCCCTGGGTTTTCTTTCCGGTGCGTGAACGATCCAGGCTCCCGATGTCCCCCCAGTGGGATGATTGGTGGAGAATGAGGGGACAGGTTTTCACGCGAAGCCGCGAAGGACGCGAAGAAGGCGGAAAAGGGGGAGGAGAAGGAGATCCTGTCCCATCCCTTTCGTGTGTTTCGTGAATTTCGTGGTTCGCGACTCCGGGTTGGGAAGCCTGTCCCTTGGACCTTTGGAAGGCGTTGCGTCGTTGCGTGAGGAAAGCGGGGAAGGGACGGGGGCAGGTTTCGCGCGGAGGCGCTGGGAGCGCGGAGAAGACAAGAAGGGGAGTATTGGAGCGGCGAGGTTTGCTCGCCGGGTTGATCCAGGACGTCGACGGCCACGGATGCGAAGATTTTTGGTGACCCCGCGCCGGCGCTTCCGAAGCAGGAGATGGATGAAATCGAGAATCCATTTCCCAGAACCCCGGTGTGCAACGGGTGCCATGAAAACACTTTTCCTGTCAGCGCGGAGCGCCCATCGGGGTTTCACGCGCATCAGACTGCCGCTCCTCGGTGTCGAAATCCCCCTGCCAGCGGTGGGCAAGACCGATCACGTTCCCGACGCGGGTCGCCTTTCAACCGGGCGATTCCTGGGCCTTGCCTGGACGACATTCGCCTTGCTCGGCCTTGGGTTGGTCGACGTTCCCCGCGGGTTGGCCGCCACAGCCGAGTCCTTGCCGCGCCTGATCCTGCCGTGGGATGCAGGTCTCAAGATCGGCGCCGCGAAGCTCGGGCCGGGCAAGGGAGTGCCGTCACCGGTCCGTCAGGCCCGCCTCGATCCCGCCCTGTTGGAGACCGTGGATTCGTGGTCCCAACCTGGCGGACAGTTCCGCCTCGACCTGTTGGAGGACCAGGACATCACCGTCGAGGTCGGGTCGGTTGAGACCACGGCGACCGGCGGAAGGGTGATCCGCGGACGCGCGACCTCCGACGACGGCAGTCAGGTGACGCTGACGCTGGAAGGGAAGAGTCTGACCGGTTTTGTGCGTCTGGCTGGTCTCGGTGCGTTCCGGATGGTTCCGGTGGGTTCCGGCGAGGTGCTGGAGGTGAGCCGGGTGGATGCCGGCGTGCATTCATTTTGCGGGACGGTGCCGCAACCTGTCCCGGCCGGGGCGGGGGAAGTGGTCGATGCCCGCAACGGTCTCGGCAATCCGCCCTGGTACGGGCCTGCTGCTGCGCCCGAGCCCACGGTGGTAGACGTGATGTTCCTTTACACGCCGCAGACGGTGATCGGTGAGGGCAATGAG
>CAZDYB010000507.1:0-3862 GCA_964509045.1 uncultured Akkermansia sp. | reverse complement strand
CCGCATCCTCGCGTCCGCCTCGAAGCCGTCCGAGCCGCCAGTTATTTCCGTGAACTCGGCGCTGTCGAAGCCGCCCTGGCCGCACTCAGTCATCCGCAGGATTACTACCTGACCTACGTCATCCGCGAGACCTTGCGCCAACTCGAACCCATCTGGCGCAACGCCATCTCCATGGGAACACCCGTCGCCGCCAACAACCCCGCCGGCCTCGAGTTCCTCATGCGCTCCGCCTCATCCGCAGAACTCCTCAAGTTCCCACGCACCGAGGGCGTTCTCGTCGCCATCCTCCGCCGCCCCGACGTCGCTGACACCGATCGTCTCGCAGCCCTCGCCGAACTGGCCCAGACCCGCAAACTCACCCGGGTCGCCACACTGCTCGACTCCCTCGACACTCTTGCCAGCACCGATCCGACTGCCTCGGCCGCACTCGGCCGTCTTCTCCCCAGCGAATCCCCCGCCGAGATCCGGCCCCTCCGTTCCCGAATCGAGTCTCTGGCAACCAGTTCACTTCACCCGAACGTCCGCGAAGGCGCGTGGGCTTCCCTCGCCATCGCTGATGATGGCTTCGACAGGGTCTGGTCCGCCGCTTCATCAGATCCACGTCGGTTGACCGACCTCCTCGCCGGCGTCCCTCTGATCCTCGATCCAGAGTTCCGCGCCAAGCTTCACGCCCGGGTCCGCCCCCTCGCCAACCAGATCCCCTCGGATCTCGTCGCAGCCGCCCGAAACTCAGGCGCGGGAGCTGGCAGATTTGTCCGGATCACACTTCCGCGCCGAGGCACCCTGACCCTCGCCGAGGTCGAAGTATGGAACGGCTCCAGAAACGTCGCCCGGGGAGCCAAGGCAACCCAATCCACCACCACCCACGGTGGCGATGCCGCCCGCGCCGTCGATGGTCGGACCGATGGCAACTACGACAGCGGCACCCAGACCCACTCTGCCGAGGATTCCGACAAACCTTGGTGGGAAGTCGACCTCGGGGGCGACATGTCCATCGATGCCGTCACCGTCTGGAACCGAACCGACGCCAGCCTCGGCCAACGTCTGAATGGCTTCACGCTCTCCGTCCTGGATCGGGATCGGCGGGAAATCTTCCGCAAGTCCGATGTCCCTGCCCCGGCCCGATCAACCCGGCTGGAAGTGGGTGGAGATCCCGTGGGCGCCCTCCATGCAGCCGCCATCCGCGCTCTCGTCTCCATGAACACCGATCCGGTCGGCGCCTTCGGGCTTCTCGCGGGTTTGATCGAACGTGGCGAACAGGTCGTCAGCGCTGCCCAGGGTATTCGTGCCCTGCCTCTCCCACACTCCGCTTGGCCCACCGAACCCGCCACCCGCGCCGCTCGCGCCCTGGTGACCTGGGCCTCCCGAATCCCCGCATCCGACCGCACCAGTGTCGACTATGTCGAAACCATCCAATTCGCCGACGACCTCGCCGGCTCACTGCCAACCTCCACCAGCACCGGCATCCGCAAGGATCTCAAAGCCCTCCGGGTTCCTGCCTTCGTCATTCGCACCGTGCGCGAACAGATGCGCTACGACGTCCCGCGCCTCGTGGTCGAGGCCGGACGCGACTTCCAGATCACGTTCGAGAATGCCGACTTCATGCCCCACAACCTGGTTCTCGTAAAACCCGGAACCCGCGAAGAGGTCGTTGGCGTTGCCGCCCTGATGCCCCCCGACCAGTATGATCGCGAGGGCCGGGCCTATGTGCCTTCTGGAGCCAATGTTTGGGCTGCCACCCGTTTGCTCGACGCCCAGCAGCGCGAAATCCTCAAACTCAAGGCTCCCGCCGAGGAAGGCGTGCATGAGTTTGTCTGCACCTTTCCTGGCCACGGTCTTCTCATGTGGGGCCAACTCGTCGTAACCCGCGACGTGGACGCCTATCTGGCCGCCAACCCAACCGCCCCCGTTCCAACCCAGACTCAGGAGGAGTGAGGTGACGCAGGATGGTTTCCCTCAGTCGGCTTCGTTCACCCAGACCCACGACTCGGTCCGCTCTCTGGCCCTCACCGAGGATTCCCCCTCGGTGGGGGCAGACACCAACAGTCTTCACCGCTCGATGGTCGAGGGACAGGCTCCATCTCTCAAAACCTGCCCAGAAGAACTCCGGGGACAGGCTCCATCCAATGGCTGAGGGACAGGCTCCGTCGGGGGGACAGGCTCCGGCAATCCTCTCGATCCTTTCTGCCCCGCTGCCTCAAGCATCCCCAAACTCCTCAGCACGCCGCCGATTCATCCACTCCAGAAGGTTCCGGAATGGAATCAGGTTCGCACGCACACCCCGGTTTCCATAGCCTGTCCCCGCAAGTGACCATCGAAGAGGAAATCCAGCGGCGGCGAACCTTCGCCATCATCTCCCATCCTGACGCGGGCAAGACCACCTTGACCGAGAAACTGCTGCTGTATGGCGGTGCTGTTCAACTGGCCGGCTCAGTCACAGCACGCAAGAACCAGCGCGCCACCACCTCCGACTGGATGGAACTGGAGAAGAAACGCGGGATCTCCGTCAGTTCCACCGTTCTCCAGTTCGATTACCGTGGATTCCGCATCAACCTCCTCGATACACCCGGTCACAAGGATTTCTCAGAGGACACCTACCGAGTCCTCACCGCTGTCGACGCAGTCATCATGGTCATTGATGCCGGCAAGGGCGTGGAAGCCCAGACCCGAAAGCTGTTCGAGGTATGCTCCCGCCGGGGTGTTCCCATTTTCACCTTCATGAACAAGCTGGATCGGCCCGCCCGCGATCCCATAGGCCTAATGGACGAATTGGAAGCGGTTCTTGGAATCCGTTCGGTGGCCATGAATTGGCCCCTCGGCAACGGACCCGACTTCCGCGGAGTCTATGACCGGCACGAACGCAAGGTTCACCTTTTCGAGCGGGTCGTAGGCGGGATGTACCGCGCCCCAGTCAACGTTACCGGCCTCGACGACCCTGTTGTTTCCGAGCGACTCGACTCCCAGACCTACTCACAGGTGAAGGAACAGATCGAGATGGTCGAAATGGCAGGAGCAGGTTTCGATCATGCACGCATTCTTGAAGGACAGTTAACCCCGGTTTACTTCGGCTCCGGGGTCAACAACTTCGGTGTTCAACTCCTCCTCGACAGCTTTCTCCAGTTCTCTTCCCCGCCACGAGGGCGTCGAGTCGCTCTCCGATAATCGGGAAAGGCCGGAGGTCCCCGCCCTGGCGTCAGCAGCCCAATCGAAAACCCGGGGCGCGAGCAGGCTCCTACGGTCAGGTGAATTGCCCCATCAGGCGCATCCACAAGTCGGACCACACGATCCGCCCATCTCGTCCTGGGTTGGCGTACGTCCCAGCTCAAAGGTTTTCGCAACCCACTGCTGCAACCCCTCTTGCAACGCAATCATCTCCTCGCGCGCTTCAAGGAACTCTCTCGCCACTTCATTCGATATCAAACCCTCCCGCAATTGCTCAAACTCCGCCACCTCGGTCTCGGTGATCTCGAGCCCACCCTGCTGCTTCTCCTCCAGCATTGCCCCCTTCCGGTTTACCAACTCGAACTGCGTCCGAGCCTCTGCGTCCCCAGCAAAGCGGTCTATCCGGCCTCGTATCGACGCGAACTCCGGGGAAATCACCAGCGCGTCGCAGAGTTCACGGGTCTTCAGGCCCACTACATTCTCTTGTTCCAAAAGGTTCATACGATATGTCACGCCCGTGGCTCCATCCGGGACCATTCCCGAATTCACCCGACGCGTCCCGTCATGCCCTCATGATTCGTCGGACGATGCAACCCCTGAGCCGCATCCTGCAGAATCCGCACCCCTAACCGACTCAGTTCTCCTACCCGATCGGATTCGCCCGCAGGGACCGCAGGGAGAACAGTTTCCCACCTTCCAC
>CAZDYB010000506.1:589-3866 GCA_964509045.1 uncultured Akkermansia sp. | reverse complement strand
CACCAGCGCCGACACAACCGCCCCCTTCCCTCGTCTCATGACCCCAACCCTACTCATACCGGATCCAAAGCCAACCTCCCTCCTCACCCACCCCGGTCACCCGGATTCCGTCCGGACCCCTCACCCGGAAGAACTCCATTCCCTCGCCGCGAACCACCCGGAATTCCCGCGTCACCGGATCGTGCCCTGCCGACTCCACCACCGCGAAAACGCCATCCAACCGCTCCGCCGATTCCAGCACCGCCCCCGACGGAGCCCGGGCCACCGCCGCCTCCACCCAGGCCCGCCTCGGAAAGATCCGCGTGCTGTAGAACACCGCCGGCACCGGCGTCGGTGAACCCGGAGACTGCTGTTCCCATCCACCCCCAACCGCCGGACGATACAACCCCCGGAAATCAAAAAATGCTCCGCTGCCACCCGGCCCTTCACCCGTCAGGCTGAATGCCGAATCCACCGCGTAATGCAACGCCACCAACTCCCATCCACCGGCCCGCTGGCGAAACATCGGCCCACCCGAATCCCCCACCGTCAGACATCCCTCGTCCGCACCCGCCAACCCATCAAACCGACATCCCACCAGGGGTCCCCACAACCCCACCGTCGCCCCCTCCGCCAATCGCCACACGCGGTTCGTCCCCCATCGCAGTCGCCCATCCAATTCCCCCCATCGCCATCCCGCCACCACCGCTCCCGCCCCACGATCCACCATCACCGCCTCCCCACGTCGCCCACCGCGCCCCAGCATCACCACTCCCTCTCCCACCGCGACGTCCACCGTCGCCAATCCCGCCTGCTCCCCAAACCCTCCCACCACATGCCACAACCGCAGGTCCGATCCCGGATCGTTCTCGAATCCCACGGTCCGATAACTCCTCCCACCCAGCTCGAACCGGTCCCCCACCGTTCCCCCGATGTGACGTGCCGTAATGAAGGACGACGGGCCAACCGGCACCCCACAGAACGCCCCAAACCGACCCGTCCACTGCCAACCGGAATCCATCAACCGCCCCGTCGGCGCCTCCGTGTTCCGATCGGGATCACCCGACCCAAACACCACGATCGCCCCCAACCGACCCGCCAGGCACAACGCAGCCCCCATCACCATCCAACCAACCCAACCCGCCTTCCACCTCGCCCAACCCACTGACCGCATGCCTCGCATCGATCCCGACCGTGAACCCATTCGCGTCTCCTGCAAAGCTCACCCCTCTCCGCCTCCTGCAGGCTTGCCCGCCCACCAACCCCGGTTCCAACCTCACCTCCATGAAACAGAAGGTCGTGCCCATCGAAGTCCGGGGGATCGTGCCCGCCAGTGGCGGCGTGGCCCTCTTCGTCGGGAACGAGGAAAAGGTGTTCGTCATCCAGGTCGAACGAAGCGTCGGCGAAGCCATCGACATGGCCCTGCGCGGTGTCCGACGCGACCGTCCCCTCACCCATGACCTCATGGGCCATGTCTTCCAGGGCTTCGGCATCACCGTCGAACGGGTCGTCCTGACCGAGCTCCGCAATTCCACCTACTTCGCGCGACTCATCCTCCGCCAGGAAAACGAACTCGGCACCAAGATGGTCGAACTCGACGCACGCCCCTCCGACTGCCTCGCCATCGCCGCCGCCTGCAAACGTCCGGTCTTCGTCACTTCCACACTCTTCGATGAAGTCGAGGACGTCAGCGAACTCCTCGCCCGCCTCAATCACGAGCGCCAGAAAGGTTCTTCCCCCGACGACGATGACGACGAGGAAGATCCCGACAACCAGCCCTGACCCATCCTGGCATGGCCCGCAAACCCGCCGCCAATCCGTCCCAGCCCGCCGCACCCGCCCAGACCGTCGAGTCCACCCCGGTGCTCCTGGTGGCCGGCGATGACGACTTCGGCATTCAACTGCGCGGTCGTCAGGTCTGGGACTCCTGGCTGAAATCTGCCGAAGGCCTCGACCACGAAATCATCGACGGCACCGCCGCGAATGGCGGCGAAGCCCTCCGCGCCATCGGGCGCTTGCGTGAAGCCCTTCAGACCCTGCCGTTCTTCGGCGGCCCAAAACTCGTCTGGTTCCGCGCCTGCAACTTCCTCGGGGAAGATCGCACCAGCAGTTCCAACGCCGTCACCGAGGAACTCACCCGCCTCGCCGAAGAATGGAAGACCTTCAGATGGACCGGCGTCCGCCTCCTCATCACCGCATCCAAACCCGACAAACGCCGCGCCTTCTTCAAGACCATCGACCGGCTTTTCCTCGTCGAAATCCTCGTCGCCCTCAGCTCCGAGGACAATGACTGGCCCGCCAAGGCCGAAGCCGAAGTGGTCCGCTATTGCCGCGCCAACCGCTCCCAGATCGAGGATGAAGCCGTCGGTCAACTGGTCAGTCGCGTCGGTCCCAACCTCCGTCTCCTTCACCAGGAACTCGAGAAGCTCTCCCTCTACTCGCTCGGCCGCGAAACCATCACCACCGACGATGTCGAAGCCGTCATCGCCCGCCAGAAAACTTCCCGGGCCTTCGCCCTCGGCGAAGCACTCGGTGATCGCAACCTCGCCAAGGCCCTCAAGACCCTCGACGAGGAACTCTGGGAGATCCGCGCCAAGGTCGATCGCTCGAAGTCCGAGATCGGCCTCCTCTACGGGCTCATCAGCAAGGTCCGTTCCCTTATCCTGACCCGTGAACTCGCCCGGATGGGTCACCTCAAACCCGTCTCCAGCTTCGCCGCCTTCAAATCCCAACTCGAAGCCATCCCCCCCGAGCAGTTGCCCCAGGATCGACGCTACAACCCGCTCCTCATCCACTCCTTCGTCCTGTTCCAGGCCGCACGCCAATCCCGCAATTATCAGACCCAGGAACTCGTCCTCGCCATGGAACGACTCCTCGAAGCCAATCGTAAACTCGTCAGCAGCGCCGCCGATGAAGCCCGGGTCCTCCAACAGGTGCTCGTCGAGATCATCGGCGTCCCCGCCCCCCAACGTCCCCGGTGATCCGTCACCCCAACAACCGGCCCAACCATCCACCCAGCTTCCCCGGCAGACGTCCCACCAGTTCCTCCTTCAGCTCACGATCCAGTCCGTACCGCAATCCAATCCACCCACACACCGCTCCGGTGACAGCTGCCTTCAATCCGAATTCCACCCACCAGACCTCAAACTGGATCCAGCGGAACACCCACCCCAGTCCCACCGCCGCCAACCCAATCCATACACTCACCGCACTCCACCCCAACAATCCGCCCAACCCGACACCAAACGTCTCCCGACTCCGCATCAGTCCGTAGATCCCGCTCGTCATCGTTGCCGTT
>CAZDYB010000506.1:0-579 GCA_964509045.1 uncultured Akkermansia sp. | reverse complement strand
AGGGCGGGGAAGGGCGGCAGGCCGTGCCCGGTGACCCACAGCAGCGCCGTCGCCCCGTACTGTCGCCCCAGCCAGATCGACAATCCCACCGAACCAATCCCCTCGGCCAGGTACACCCATCGCATGCCCGCGATGGATTTCTGCAGGATCGGCAAGGTGCAATGGCATCGGTAAATCGAGATCAGGAACAGCCACAACCCCAACACCAGGTCGTTCCCGCTTCCCCACCGGTACTTCTCCCCCGCCCAATGGGTCACCAACTGCTGGCTCAACAACGTCAATCCCACCCCGGCCACGCCCGCAAACACCGTCGTCAATCCCACGATCTGCCGGAACCGTTGCGCCAACTTCACCCGGTTCCCGTGCACCACGATTTCTGAAAGCCCCGGCGCCGAGGCATCCAGGACCTTCCACACCAACTGGCTCAATGCCTGGAACGGTTTGGTCGCCACTTCCCACACCCCCGCCGCCTCCAATCCCTGCACCCGCCCCAGGATGAAGCCCTGGGTGTTCAAGGCCAGTTGCGTCCCCAACGAGATCCAGAACAGGTCCATCCCGAATCCAAAGACCGACCGCACC
>CAZDYB010000505.1:0-3871 GCA_964509045.1 uncultured Akkermansia sp. | reverse complement strand
AGAGTGATGTCCGGCGGATGTCGGTGATCTGTTGGGTGGGAATGAAGGCAGTCGAGCCCAGGACGTACAGCGTGGTGTTGGCGAGTTCGGTCAGGTTGGGGCAATGGATGCGCCCGCTGTCACGGGCTGTGAAGCTGAAGCCAAGCAGGCTTCGAAGGTTGGGCATGTCCAGTCCGCTTCCGGGGCCTTCCGCCACGAATCCAGCGGAGCCGTCGCCCAGGGCGACGACCCGGGGCATCGCCACCGTGGCGCCGTTGGCGGCCCGCACTTCCACTGCGCTGAACGGAGCCAGTGCGCCGGTGAACCGGGTCAGGATCGGGAACTCCAGTTCAGTACCCGGGTCGGTCGCTGCGAGGGTCCAACCCCCGGTCACGTTTCCCGTTTCGTATTCGGCGAGCACCGGGAACGCCATGCGGGCACCCAGGGTCGCACGCAGCGAAGTGCCGATCATCCGTCCGATCCGTCCGGTCGAGAGTGTCGAAGCCTCACCGCTCTGGACGAGGGCCGAGCCGGTCACCTCGGTGAGGTTTGGGGAGTCAATGGAGCCGCCGGACCGGGCTTCGAGCGTGAATCCGGTCAGGCTGGTCAGATTGGGCAATTCAATCCGGCTGTTGGCATCGGCGGCGGTGAACGTGGCTGAACCGCCGCCCATCGCGATGATGCCCGGCATCCGGACCCGCCCGCCGGCCCGGGCCCGGACTTCCACATTGCTGAACTGCGCCCGGGGTCCGTCGAACCGGGTCAACGCGGGGAAATCGATGAGCGATCCGGCATCGAAGGATTCGATGAGCCACGAGCCGGGAGCGGTCCCGTCGTGGTGGGTGCTGAGCTTTGGAAAGCTCAGTGTAGCGCCACCGGAGGCGGCGAGTGCATTGCGGCTGAAGGACGTGATCCCGGCGGTGGGAAGGATTGAATCGGGGCCGCGTTTGATAAGGGCGGAGTTGGAAACCTCGACGAGGTTGGGGCAGACGAACCCGCCGCCATTGACCGCCTCAAACGTGGTTCCCAGCAGCGCCGTGAGATTGGGCGTCACGATGCGGCTGTCGGGATCGCTGCTGCGGAAACGGCTTGTGCCTTCACCGATGGTGCTGATCAACGGCATCTCGATGCGGGCGCCGCGCCGGGCCTGGACATCGGTTGCCCGAAAGGCGGCGGTGGTGCCGGAGAAGTGCGTGAGTGCCGGGAAGAGGATTGCCGAACCGGGATTGTCGGCGAGGAGGGTCTGCCCGTCCGATGGCCCGCCGGCGTAGGTGGTGACGAGTGGAAAGCTGAGGACAGCTCCAGCGGTGGCGACCAGGGCACTGCCGGTGAGATTGGTGAGGGTGGCGATGTTCAGCGTGGCGGTGTCGCGGACGATCAAGGTTGCCTGGATCGATTGCGTCAGGACCGGGTTTACGATCTGCCCGTTGTTACTCGCTTCCAACTGCTGCCTTTCGATCCGGGTCAATCCGTCGAGTTGGATCCGGCTGCCCACGCCTTCGGCGGTGGTGCGGGCGGAGCCGAGCACGAGTTCGGGGAGATTCGGCAGGAGGAGTTCGCCGCCGGATCGGGCGTGGATGTCGAGGGTGGCGAACTGGCCGGTCGCACCGACCAGGTTGGTGATGCTGGAAAGATCGAGGCGGGATCCGGGGTTTTCGGCCCGAAGCACGGGGTTGGCGCCGAAGTCCGTGCCGCCGTCATAGGTTTTCAGGGCCGGAAAGGCGAACGTGGCGCCGCCCCGGGCGATCAGGGAACAGCCAATGGCGGAGGTGAGTTGATGGGTGGGAAGTTCCGCGGCATCACCCAGGATGAGCGTGGAGTACTCGGCCAGGGTCAGTTGCGGGCATCGGAGGGAACCGTGTTGGGAAGCCTCCAGGCTTTGGCGGCTGATGGCAGTGAGGCTGGTCAGATCCAAAACACTGTTGGTGCCGACCGCGGCGAAGTAGGCGGTGGAACCGGTCACTTCGCTGACGAGTGGGAGGTTGATCCAGCCGCCGTTTCGGGCGGTGACGTCGAGCCTGGCGAATCGACCGCTGGGACCGCTGAGTTGGGTGACCGCGGACAGATCGAGGAAACTGTCCGCACCGTCAGCAAGGAGTCGGTAGGTCGCCCCGAACACCTCATTGCCCCTGTAATCCCGGAGCCCGGGTGCGGCGAGGGTTGCGCCGTTCAATGCCGCGAGGCTGGCTCCAGCGACCGTCACTTCGCCCCCCAGGATCAGGCTGGTGCCGGCGTTGTTGGCCGTCAGTGAACCGCTGGTGATGTCCACCGGCCCGGTGAGGACGCTGGGGCCGGCGGTAACGGTGAGGGCGGCGCCGTCCAGGATGAGGGCATTGGTACCGTTGAGGCGGGCGACGGTGACGTCGGTGCCGGGCGCCAGCAACACCTGCAGGTTGCCGGGCACCGCCACCGTCACCTCATCCGCCGGACCAGGAACTCTGCCGGTGCTCCAATGCGCCGGATTGTTCCATGCCTGGGTTCCATTGGAAGGCCCCGTCCAGGAGACCGGCGTTGCCATCAGGCCGGGGGCAAGAAGGAGGAACAGGAGGCAGGGTTTCATGGAGGATTCGGGTGGGAGAGGGAACCGGCTGTTTTGACCCTCCTAGAAGCCGGGTTTTCGACAGGTCACGCAATCTCCTTTCGAGGGATCCACGGACGGGGAGCGCGACTGCATGAAGTGCTTCGGCGAATTCCGGTTTGAAGATGGGAACGAGGTCGAAGTTCCCGAGTGCGACTGGATTGCCCGTGGTGGTTTTTGGGGAGGGTGGATGACCGGTTGCTCGGCCGTGGGTTCCGCATGGTCCTGGAGTGCGCCAATCCTCTGGCGCCTTGGATCGGCGGTCGGGTTTGCTCGGTGTCGGTATCGGAATCGGTATCCTTCCCTTCGGAGAAGGAAGCGATTCCATGGGGTCGTAAAGCGGTGAGTGACGCATGCTGTCTCGTCCTCGTGCCATTCCGGGTCAGTGTCGGTCTTTGCTCCTCGACCCGATGGCTGGCCGCAACCGCGTTGCGGCTGGATCGGAAGGGGACGGGGTCCCAGGGTGGGATCTCGTGCCTCGCCCCACCCTGGGCTGGCCGTCTCAACGCCGTTGGCGTTCGCAGCCCGGCAACGGGCAACCGAGGTGTGTGTGGATCCAGTCAGGAATCAGTCAGGGGCACCGGTGAATCGCAACGGGATTCCGGCCAACAGCCGAGGGTTGCCGAGCTTGCTAGGCTATCCTGGGTGGCGCCCGCGGAACCAAACCACCGCAACGCGGTTGTGACCGCCCCCCGAGAAACGCCATGGGGACAGGCTCCCGGAATTTGAGACTGCATTTCTTCATCCGTCCCGGTGGCCTCAGGAGCGGTGTCAACGTGGTCACCGCGGCTTGCCACCTGGTGAAGTCGGGTTCGAATCGGACGCTGAGCGCCCAGCGCCCTTTTTCCACGTCGGTGTTCTCGACGGCGTGTGGCAGATTGGTGCGGACCAGGGTGGCGGATCCGATCGCAGCGGCTTCGAGGATCCGAAGAAGCCGAAGTGGATTCCGCTGAGGGCCCGATACCACGGGCCGGCGTCGGGCGATGGAACCTGGGCCGGGGCGGTGTCGGGCAGATCCACGTCATACCAACGCATGAGGGAATCGGCACCGGCCAGGTTCCAGTTGATGGCGGCGAGGTTCCTGCGCCAACGCGAGCCGCGGAGGGAGACATCCGTGTGGATGATGCCCATGGATCCGGGTTGCTTGAAGAAGAGGGTGGCGGTGCCGGATTGAAGACCGAGTTGTTGGGATCGATGGACGATGTCCGGGGCAGGGACTTCGGTGGCTGAGAAGACCAGGTAATGGTTGCCGGTGGAATCCGTGGGGAGGACGAAGCCGGGCCGGAGCGGGTTGGCGGGGAGATCGAGTTGCCG
>CAZDYB010000504.1:0-3872 GCA_964509045.1 uncultured Akkermansia sp. | reverse complement strand
CTTTGGGCTGGGCGTCGCGACCAACGTGGCCACGCTGAAAATCGACTGGCCGCGCAGCGGAGTCCAGACGCTGACGACCGTGGCCGTCAACCGCCTGTTGACGGTTGACGAGGAGCCCGATGCTCCGTTCATCGCCAGGCAACCGCGGGACTTCACGGCTCCTGCCGGAACGAACTTAGTCCTTGAAGCCGTCGTCGTCGGAGCGGCGCCGATGTCCCTGCAATGGTTCCGCAATGGGCAGCCGATGCCCGGCGCAACCAACGCGACCTTGTCGCTGACCAATGCCAAGCCGGTCCAATCGGGGGAATTCCAGTTGTTTGCCGGCAACCCCGCTGGTGCTGCCACCAGTGCGCCGGTGAAGGTGGAGATCCAATGGCAGAGCCGACTGATTACCGCGTCGGCCGGCGCATTGACTGGGTCCGGGGGAACCAGCACCGGCATAGCCGCGGAAGATTTTGACGCCGATGGATGGCCCGATGTGTTCGTGAGCAATTTTGGCAGCAACAACCTCCTCTTCCGAAATCAATCCGGGACCAACCTGGCCCTCGTTGCAGGTGCGCCGTCGGAGTCCGTCAACAACTCGCAGAGCGCCGCCTGGGGGGATTTTGACAACGACGGATGGCCGGATCTGGCCCTGGTTTCTCCCGGCCCTTGGGGCAGCATCCTGGCAGTTTACCGCAATCAGGCGGGCACCGGATTTACCCGACTCCCGAATTCGGCTGTCGCCAACGTGCAACCGTCGGGTTCCAGCGTCCTTTGGGCTGACCTGGACCGCGATGGCTGGGTGGACTTGTTGGTACCCCAACCCAATGGTGGCGCCGTCATTGTTCTACGGAACCTGAGGGATGGCAGCTTCTCCGATGTCTCCGCCCAGGCGGCGCTCGGATTTGTGAACGACTCCCTGACGGCGGGGGATGCCGATGGGGATGGGTTTCCGGATCTATTTGGCCGGGCGGGTGGAGACGGCCAGCAGAGGCTCTTCCGCAACCTCGGCGGTTTCCAGTTCGCCGCCCTGAGTTCGACGGGAGTCCCGACCGAGCCGGGGGTGTTGGCGTGGGGTGATTTCAACAATGATGGAAGGCCGGATGTTTTCGGAGCCAGGGCGGATGGATTCACGCGGCTGTTCCTCAGCAACGGTGACGGCACGTTTGTCCATCATCCAAGTCCAGGCAGCGATTCGGTGCCTGGCCCCAGCGCGACTGCCGCAGTGGCGGACTTCAATCAGGACGGTTGGCTTGATGTCGCGGTGACCTACGAGAGTGGCGGTGGTGTGCGGTTGTTCCAAAATCAAGGTGACGCCACGTTTCGGGTGATCGAAGCCGTGGCCCCGGCGGCGAATAGATTCATCGGTGCTGCTTGGGCTGATGTGGACCGAAACGGAGCGCCGGACCTGGTCGTGGCCGGATTTGATGAGGCCAACGAGTTGTTGCTGCGGAATCCTGGTAGTGGGGCCAACTGGCTGACGGTCAAATTGAAAGGTCTCGTATCCAACCGGTCCGCGATCGGGGCGAAGGTCCGTGTGCGGGCGATTGCAGATGGGCGGGATTTCTGGCAGTTGCGCGAAATCCCAGGTGGCGGTGGCTACGCCAGCCAAAACGAGCTTTCCCAACACTTCGGTCTCGGCGATGCGACCAACGTCATCACGCTTCGGATCGAGTGGCCGTCGGGTCGGGTGACGGAGATGACGGATGTGGCGGTCAACCAGTTCCTGACGGTCGAGGAACTGCCCGAGGGAACCCCGGTTGTGGAGATCAACGGCAACTACTCCCTGACCGAACGCCATGAGTTCCTGAGCCACGATCCGGTCACGGTGACGATCCGCAGCAGCCTGCCGAACGTCTTTTTCACGACCGATGGAACGCCAGCCGACTTCCTGTCCACGCCCTACACCGGATCGTTCACGGTTACCCCTGGAACAGTCCTCCACGCCATTGCCTATTCGGATGACTTTGCGGTCGAACGGACGGCGGCCCCGGTGGACGTGGTCTTCCTGCCGAGCTTCACGCTGACCGACATCACCCCCGGCGGCGGTGGCGTGGTGTTTGACCCGCCGGCCGGTCCCTACGCCAGCAACCGGGTGGTGCGGGTGATCGCGACCAATGCACCCGGCTGGTCGTTCCTCCGCTGGGAAGGGGATCTCTCCGGGAACAACCCATCCAACGCCCTCACGATGGACAGCCCGAAGTCCATCCGCGCGGTCTTTGGCACCCAATTGACCACCGCCGTCACCGGGGGCGCGGCCAATGGCAGTGTGGCTCTCGATCCCACCAACAGTGTGGTCCCCTATGGCGACACCTCCCGGCTGATGGCGATCCCGGCCGCGGCCAAGTACTTCTTGCGTTGGGCGCTGGCCGGCAACCCCATCACCACCCTGACCAACAGCCCGCTTGCCCTCACGGTCACCAACCCCACTCCTTCCGTCACCGCCCTGTTTGGCAATCTCCCCGCCGGCAATCGTTCCCTCACCCTCCGAGTCGAAGGTGCCGGCACCATCGCCCGCAACCCGGCGGCGGCCTTCTACGCCAACAACTCCTCCGTCACCCTCACCGCCGTTCCCGAACCCGGGTGGACGCTGGATGGGTGGGCCGGCGACCTGACGGGATCGGTCAATCCGCAGGTCGTCACCTTCGACACCAACAAGTCGGTCATCGCCCGGTTCCGCTACACGGGTGTGGTTGATCCGCCGGTGATCGTGGCCGAACCCTCCGATGCGGCGCGCATCGTGGGTCAGTCGGTTTCCTTCACGGTTGGCGTCACCGGTTCCGCGCCCCTGATCTACCAATGGTATTTTGGCAGCCAGCCGATCGATGCTGCCAGCCTCGCCTCGCTCACGCTCGGTCCCCTCAGCCTGGGCCAGTCCGGCGGGTACAGTGTGGTGATCTCCAACCCCATCGGCGCGATCACCAGCCGCGTTGCCCAACTGACGGTCAGCCCGCCCCCGAACATCCCGCCGTCGGTCGCGTGGATCGCACCGTCCGCGTCCGCCTTCTTTCGTTCCCCAACCAACATTGTCTTGGAGGCGACCGCCAGCGATTCCGATGGATCGGTGCAACGGGTGGAATTCCTGCGGGACAATGTCATCCTGGGCGCCGCCGTTTCCGGTGGACCCAACTACTCCTTCACCTGGACCAATGCCCCGGCAGGGACGCATCTGCTGACCGCACGCGCCGTCGACAACCAGAACGCCACGGCGCTTTCGGCGTCGGTCGAACTGGTCGTACTCCCGCCGCTGGTCACCAGTTTCGCGTGGGAGTACGCGGCGTATTCCGAGACCGAGCGCGACGGAGTGCTCCGGCTGAAGGTGATCAAGTCCGGCACGGGCGCAGGATCCGTCTTCTTCGAAACGGCCAGCCGGGACGCCGTGGCGAGGAAGGACTTTCTGCACGTCTCGGCCATCCTGGAATTCACCGGACTGGAGACGGAGAAGTGGGTTGAGGTCCCGCTGATCAATGAGTACATGCCGGATGGCTCGAAAGTGTTCGAAGTGCGCCTCCGCGACGCCAGCCCGGGCACGATCATCGGGTTTCCCTCGGTAACCGAGGTGACGCTCCTCGACGACGATGGCCCGCTGGAGAACAGCTCATTCCTCGGATTCTTCCCCTCGAGCAGTCGGCCGGGATTGCCGGGCCAGCTCCAACTCCGTACCGAACCGCTGGTCGCGGCCGGCCAGTGGCGTCTGCCGTGGGATGCGGGCTGGCGCAACAGCGCCGAGACCGTCACCAACCTGGATCCCGGTCCCTACACGGTGGAGTACCGGCCGGCGGCCGGATATCTCGCCCCCTCAGCGTCAGAACATCTCGTCTTCCCCAACGCCGTTACCCGCGCGACCAACTTCTACGCGGTCGATCCGCTTCAGGGAGTTGGCACCTTGC
>CAZDYB010000503.1:2603-3887 GCA_964509045.1 uncultured Akkermansia sp. | reverse complement strand
GACCACGAACGATTCGAATCCCCCGGAAGCGCGGACATTCCTTTTCGCAAATGAGGGAGGGCATCGGGATGCGGAATGAATTCCGCGCTCCTGACGGGAGGGGGCGCCGATGCTGGGTCGAGGTGGCGAATGGGGCGGTGGGGATGGAGCCCATCCGAATGCCGGTTTTCAGGCCGAACCGGTCGCTCCTTGTCCGATCCACAACCGGTTGCCATCCGGATCGCACATGCGGAACTCCAGATGACCGTAAAAGGTGTGGGTCAGGTCCGGCACGGGCACCCCTTTCGCACGGATCCGCCGATGGTATTCCGCGACATCGTCGGGATAGAGGTAAAGGACTGGATCACGGGGTGCGGTCGGGTTGGTCAGGATCGACTGGTCCAGCATCAGGCGACAGTCATCGAAGCGCAGCATGGCCCAGCCCCAATCGTCCTGGCGCCGCTCGACCTCGAAGCCCAGCAGGCTGCAGTAGAAGTCCACGCTGGCCGGCATGTTGCGAACCGGGAGCATCGGGATGAGGCGGGTCATCTTCATGGGGGGCATCTTCCTTCGTCCGGGTTTCGGCTTACCGACAGGGTTCAGGGGTCAGTTGGCGGGCTTGAGGGCAGCCACGGCGGTCTTGAGTTCGTCGAGGTGCACCTGGGCATCCCGGTTGTCCGTGACGTGGGTGATCTTGCCGTCCTTGCCGATCAGGAAGCTGACGCGGCGGGACATGGGACGTTCGGGCATGGCGGCCCCGAAGGCCTCGGTGATCTTGCCGTCGACATCGACCAGGAGCGGGAAGTTGAGTTGGTGTTTCTCGCGGAACTTGCGATGGCTCGCGGCGTCGTCGCGGCTCACGCCCACCACGGTCACACCGAGGTCGCGGAGGGCTGCGGAGCGATCGCGGAAGCCACAGGCTTCCTTGGTGCAACCGGGGGTGTCATCGCGCGGATAGAAATAGAGGATGACCGCCGATTTCCCGATCTGATCGGCGAGTTTCCAGGGTTTGCCGTCGTGATCCGTGGCTTCGAACAGCGGGGCGGTGTCGCCGGGCTTGGGTAGGTTTGCGGCGAGACTGGTCCACGCGCAAAGAACGCACAGGGTGAGGAAGCGGAGGAGATGTTTCACGCCATGAGGGAACCAGTCGGTCGGGCCAGGGTCAATGGGATGGCGGGGGCGTTCCTGTCCGCAAGACGGTTGAAGGCGTCGGGGTGCGGAATGAATTCCGCGCTCCTGAGGGAGAGGAGCGGCGACGATTGGTCGCCGTGGGGATGGAGGACGGCGAGGGGCCCTCGCCGCTCC
>CAZDYB010000503.1:0-2503 GCA_964509045.1 uncultured Akkermansia sp. | reverse complement strand
CCAGACGGCCTTGAGATAGTCGGCGCGCTTGTTCTGGTACTTCAGGTAGTAGGCGTGCTCCCAGACATCGATGCCCAGCAGGGGCTTGCCTTCGACGCCGGCGACGCCCTTGCCCATGAGGGGATTGTCCTGGTTGGGGGTGGAGACGATTTCCAGTTTGCCGCCATTGAGGACGAGCCAGGCCCAACCGGAGCCGAACCGGCCGAGACCTGCGGCTTCGAACTTCTCCTTGAAGGTATCGAAGGAACCAAAGGTGCTGGCGATGGCGGCGGCGAGTTCGCCTGTGGGAGAGCCGCCCTTGCCGGGGGCGAGGAGGTTCCAGAAGAAGGTGTGGTTCCAGTGACCGCCACCGTTGTTGCGGACGGGGCCGCGGATGGCCTCGGGGACGGAGGCGAGATCGGAGATGAGGGCCTCGATGGATTTGGCTTCGAGATCGGCCTGGCCGGTGATGGCCTTGTTGAGGTTGTCCACGTAGGCCTTGTGATGGCGGCCGTGGTGGATTTCCATGGTGGTGGCGTCGATGTGGGGTTCCAGGGCTTCCTTGGCATAGGGAAGCGGAGCGAGTTCGTGAGGCATACGTTCGTGGGACAGAGTTTTTTGGAAAAGGCCGGCCGACCTGGCCTACCAGGGCGACGACGGCTGGGCCAGACTACCAGCGACCGGGGCGACTGCAATCCGCCACTGGGTTTCGGACAAGGCGGCAACAATGGATGGCAAGCACCCGACAACCGGCTGGCTTGCTGGGGTGGGGGAGGGTGCATAGCGTGACTGAACTGTGAGCGACGCGTGTCCCGTACCGAATTGCCAGCCGGAGTCCTGTCGGACACCGGAGTGGTGCCCGTTGAATCGGGTGCGGGCCGGGGACACGGTGGTGGTGAAGCAATTGAACGGGTCGCCGGAGATGAATCAGCGGCTGCGTGAGATGGGCTTTGGCGAGGAGCAACGGGTTCGGGTGATCACCTTGCAGACCAATCTCCTGTGTCAGGTGTGCAATTCCCGTCTGGGGCTGAGTGAACGTCTGGCTGAACTGATCCTGGTGGCTCCGGCTGGACCGGTCAGGCTGGGCAGACGGCTGGGGTTGGCAGCCTGAACCGGCTTCGGATTCCCACGTTCCCCGCGCCTTCCTCACGTCCTCACGATTTCCTCCTGCGAAACCCGTCATGGATCCACGACCGCTCAGTTCACTGGCTCCCGGATCAAGGGGTGTTGTTGCGGCCATCCAGGTCCCGGCGGCGCATCGGGGGCGGATGTTGGAGATGGGATTGCTGGTGGGGACGCCGTTGGAAGTGATCCGGTTTGCGCCGTTGGGTGATCCGGTGGAGATCCGGATCCGGGGTTACAACCTGTCCCTGCGCCGGCATGAGGCGGATCTGGTGTTGGTGCGGGAGGCATGAGCACCGCGGCCATCCAACGCCCGTTCCTGGCGGTCCTCACGGGCAATCCGAACTGTGGCAAGACGACCCTGTTCAACGCGTTGACGGGATTGCGGGCGCGGGTGGGAAACTACGCCGGGGTGACGGTGGAACGGAAGGAAGGGGCGTTGCAGGGATCTGCCCCGACCCATCCGGTGACGATCCTGGATCTGCCCGGGACCTACTCGTTGAGTCCGCAATCGCTGGATGAACAGATCGCGCGCGACATCCTGTTCCAGCGTCTGCCCGAGGTGGGGCCACCGGATCTGGTGCTGGTGGTGATCGACGGATCGAACCTCCAACGGAACCTTTACTACGCCACCCAGGTGATCGAGCTGGGTTATCCCACGTTCGTCGCGCTCAACATGGTGGATGTGGCGCGGGAGAACGGCCATGAGATCGATGAACGATCGTTGTCGGCGGCATTGGGGGTGCCGGTGTTTCCCATGGTGGCGAGCGGGGCCGAGGGGGTGAAGGCGTTTGCCGATGCGGTGAAGTCGCATGCGGCCAGGGGAACCCAGCGGGTGATCCCCCGTGAGTTCAGTGAATTGCCCGAGGATTTCGGGCGTGAGGCTCGGGAGATCCAGACCGAGTTGTCGAAGCTCTTCCCGCATCGGGAACGGTTGGCTGCGGCGGAAGCCCTGTTGCTGTTGTCGGATGACCAGGCATTGAATGCGCATCCGGACCATTATCCGGCGGCGTTGCAGGAACGGGTGCGGAATGCCCGGACGCGCCTGGAGAAATCCGGAACCGACTGGCGGAGTGCGTCAATCGAGGGGCGTTATGCGCGGGCGGCAGCGATCGAGATGGCGGTGATCACCGAGACGGCTGGGCCGCAGGAGACGGTGTCGGACCGGATTGACCGGGTGGTGACGCATCAGGTGTGGGGACCTTTGATTTTCGTGGGGATCCTGCTGGCCCTGTTCGTGAGCATTTTCTGGGTTGCGGAGATTCCAAAGGGTTGGATCGAGGGGTTGGTGGGGGCGTTGGCGGGATGGGTTTCGGGATCGATGCCGCCGGGGGATCTGAACGATCTCCTGACGAACGGGGTGGTGGCGGGGGTGGGGTCGGTGGTGGTGTTCCTGCCGCAG
>CAZDYB010000502.1:2594-3892 GCA_964509045.1 uncultured Akkermansia sp. | reverse complement strand
AGTCGAATCAACGGACGGGGCCACGAGGCTGATTTCGGTGATGTCGCGACTGGTGGCGGGGTCGTGGAATTGCTGCGGGTTCGCAGGGCGGCATCGCGTTGTTTCCGGGCCTGGACACCGGGCAGGGCGTGGGAAGGCTGCACGTGGAAATCGAGGGTTGGTCCGGTGGGAAGGGTGCGCAGGGTGTGCCAACCGGGATGGATCGGCCAGAAGACGGCCTGGCCTTGGGATGGCTCTGACGGATGACGGTTCAGGCTCACGGCGATGGAGGGTTCGTCCGGCGCGTTGTGTGCCCGCACCTCGGCGGCCGGGAGTGGAGCGTCCGGATCGCCCGACCAGACCAGCGTCACGGTTTGATCGACGAAAAGGGGAAGGGAGGCCTCTCCCATGGACCAGGCACCGGTTGAAGCCGTCACAGGACGGGCCACGGCGGAGAGCAGCGTGGACCAGAAATGCGCGTAGTCGCCTTCCCTCCCATGCTGTCGCCATCGCCACGAATCGAGCACCAGCGAGCAGGCCCAGCGACCGCGTCCGAGCGGACCGGTCGCAACGATCGGGCGGCCCTGTGGATCCTGGGCGAGGGCCTGTCCGGCGGGGGGCACCACGAGTTCGGAGTCGGGCACGGAGACGGGTGACTCCAGACGGATGCCGTTGGAGAGATGGATTCGGGTCTCACGCCGGGTGACGGAGGCCTCGGACGAAGGGTTGGATCGCCGGATCCACGGCGAAACCAGCGGACTCCGCCCGGCAACGGCATCGGGTGTCAAATCGTGTCGGGCGTCACTGCCTGACGGGGTCATCGATGGGGGTGGTCCGTTGGTGCCTGGGTCATCGCTGGATTCCTGCGGAAGGAGGATCAGGAGACCGACTCCCTCCGTGCGGATGGCGAGTTCGAGGGACTGGTGTTCCTCCGGCGACAGACGATCGAGGGCGGATGCGTGGGCGACCACGACATCGAAGGCAGCGAGTGCGGGCGCGGTGAGGTGTTCCAGTTGGACGGCGGTGTTGGAAGAGGAGGAGATCCGATGACGTTCGGTGCTGACGCGGGTCCGGGTGGTGATCGGGGATCCCGTTTCGGTGAGCCAACGCTGGAGCCGGGATCCTTCGACGTCGGGATGATCCTGAAGGAGGAACACCCGGGGACGGATGGGATCGCCGACGTCCACCCCCAGGAGGATGGGGTCATCGGCCGGGTTGAGTCGGAGTTTCCAGGAAAAGGAGCCGGGCGCGATGGCCGGCGTGGGATGCTGGAGGGTGAAGCGGGTTTCGTGGGTTCCGGGATCCTGGAGTTCGATCGA
>CAZDYB010000502.1:0-2584 GCA_964509045.1 uncultured Akkermansia sp. | reverse complement strand
TCAGGCCCTGGACGCTGCCGCGGACGGTCAGGTGTTGCCCCGGCATGAGGAAGCGATCGGCGGTGAGGTGGGTGAACTGGGGAGGGTTGGTGGGGAAGACCTCCAACGGTGGATGAACATGGGTGGCGGGAGCGTCCTTCGCGATTGAAGCCGGGAAGTCGGGTCGAGGTTGGAATGCGTCCCAACCGAGGACAGCCAGCGACGCGATGGCGAGCGCGTGGAGCAGCTTGCGGCGACTGGGGCTCATGGTTGCGGAGAGGCGATTGGAGCCATGGCTTCTGCATACCGTTGTTCCAGGCCAGGCCGGGGCGATGGACGTCGGCGCGGTGATTCCTCCGCGGTTGGCAGAAGCGACCAGACGGCCTGCCGGATCGTGTCGCGGGCGGATGGCGGCATTGGGGAATCGCGGGAGCGCCACAGGGTGAGTGCGGGCAAGTAACGTTCGGGTTGGGCCTGGGCGGCACGCCACAGCAGGGTCTCCACGCGCGATGCCATCTCCGGTGGGATTTCCGGGGTCGCCGGCCCGGCCATCGCGGCGACGGCATGGCGGAGTGCGGTTGCGTCGGGATCGTTGCGTGGGGATGTGGGGGTGCCCTGGGTGGACGCGGGGATGGTATCGAGTTCACCGCGCAACCGTCGTTCCGCAACGGGGACGGGGAGGGGATCCGAAGCGACCCGACCGACGGAGAGTCGATCGGCCTGTTGGATGGCCTTCAGGATTTCCAAGGCGCGCCTTTGGGAAGGGAGCGAAGCCGAGGGTTGGGCGGTGCGGAGGAAACCCTCGGCTTCCCACATGGCGGCGAGGACATCGCGCAGGGAGGACTTCAGATGATCGTCGAAGAGCGTGGCGGCTTCCGTGCTGTCGTGGTTGTGGGTCAACGGCGCGAGAATGTCCGGGGCGATCCCCGGGCGGAGTGCCTGGACGGGATTGGGTTCATGGGTGTGGGTGGTCTCGATGGCGCGACCGATGGCGGCGGCGCGGTCGGCGTCCCTGGCGGATGGGTTTCGCAGGGTTGCCGCCCATTCCATGGCCACGGCTTCCCTGGGGGCGCCCGCAGAGGAAGGTTCGAATTCTTCGCCCAGGAATTGGCCGTATCGCAAACGGAGCAGTTTCTGATCGATGCCGATGTTTTCGGAGCGTTCGCGGAACTGGGCTTCGGAAAGTGCGGATCGATCCGACAACAGCTTTTCCGTATCGAGGATGAGCTGACGTTGACTGCGGAAGTACTGCGGGACACGTCGCAGGCCCGACAACAGGACTGTCGGCTCGCTGGCTGTTGCGGACGGCTTCACCCAGGTCAGGCGTCGGGTTTCGGATCGCGACTCGTTGGGTATGGGGCGCCTGGAATCGAGGGCGATGGCCTGGAGGTAGAGTTCATCGCCCGGCTCCAATCCGAGTGGAGCCAGGTCGAGGGATTTTCCGTAGAGCAAGTTGGAGGAACCGGTGAGCGCCCGCCCCTGAAGGATCTCGGATTGATCCCGGAACCGCAGTCCTTCGCCGGAGCCTTTGACGACGGTCAGGACGAGACGGACCTCCGCCAGCGCATGGTCATCGGTGGCGAGGATCTCGATTGGCAGCGGAGCGGGGTTTGGGCCGGGATTGATGGAAGTGTGGGCAACGGCGGGCAGTTGCCATGTCAGGGTTGGGGGAATGTCGCGCCGCACCTGAAGGACGTGCAGCGTTGGCAAGCTGAACCGTGAACCGTCGGATGTCCGGCCTGAGACCTGGTAGACGAAGTTGTCGACGAAGACCTGGCTGACCTGGAACCGCCCGTTCCCGAGTGGTTGTGCGATCAGGGAGTTGTTCGTCCCGTGACTGGCAAGCTCCAGCCCGGTGATGTCCGGGGCCATCGTGAAGTTCCAGCGCACTTCCGAACCTTCCTCCACCTCGGCGCTGAGGCTCTCGATGCGACGGACGGATCGACCGAGGTAGGCCGGGGGATGGATTTCCAGGGAGGCGGCGAGGATCGGGTTGGATCCGGCAGTTGGAGAACGGAGGGGTTGGGGGAGTTGCGCGGGTTGGGTCCCGGATGAGGGACGGGTGACGGTGATGATTCCCAGAAAGGCAGCCGAGAGGACGACGGCTGCGAGGATGGGAACCAGACGGCTGAACTGCGGGAGGCCGGGGCGGGGGTTGGGTTGATTGTCCCAGGCGTTGTTCAACCGACGGAGTTGGAGGCGTTCCACGAGGTCGAGGTCCTCCGGATTGCGGAGCCAGAGCCCGGCACTTTCCTCGAGGGCGGGGCACTGGCGATTGAGATGTTCCGCGATGAGTTCGGCGGTGACGGGCGGGGAACGACGGCGTTGGGCGAACCCGAGGCCAACGGCGATCGCGAAACCGATGGCGATCGCGGCGACGGGATGAAAAGGGAACACCCATCCCGTGGCCACACCGGCTGCGGCGATGGCGATGCCGAGTTCGCGGAGGGCGCGATGACGTCGCCAACGTCGGGCCAGTGATTCGAGCGAGGCGCGATTCATCTGGGAGGGGAGGGGGACGGAGTTCCGGGAAGGGATGTCCGCCGGGAGCGGATGCGCTCGGCAAGAAAGAGGGCGGTTGCCAGCAACCAACACCCGGCGCGCA
>CAZDYB010000501.1:1813-3913 GCA_964509045.1 uncultured Akkermansia sp. | reverse complement strand
CCCCGTACTTCTGGTTAATCTTGTCGAAAACGCCCTCCAATTCTCCCCCCGGAATTCACGGATCCAGATCATCGTCACCACCACCCGCGAGGGAGTCACCATCGGTGTTCTCGACCATGGCCCCGGTTTCCAGCACCACCTGGCCACTTCAGCCGACTCAAACCCCTATTCTCTTCCCAGCGCTCCCGCCCCAAAACGCAGGGGACTTGGCCTTTACATCGCCCAGATGATCGCCACCGCCCACAAGGCATCTTTATTCTTCCTCCAGCCGAACGAAGACGGCGGAACCCTCGCCCAGGTCTTTATATCATCCACATGATGGATTCCCGCCCATTCACAAACCCGCCCATGTCCAATCTCCCCTTCCTGCCTGCCAACAAATACGAGGAGTTGCTCGAACATTCCGGCATCGGCATCTGGAAAGTTGACACCTCCTTCACCACCATCTGGGTCAACGCTCGCATGGCCGAAATCCTCGGCTACTCCGAAGGGGAAATGCTGGGCCGTTCCATTGACTACTTCATGGAACGTTCCTTGCAACCGGCTGCTGCCTCCCTGAAGGAACGCCGTCTTGCCGGCCTCCCGGATATTCATGAGTTTGCCTTCCAACATCGCAATGGCTCCACCGTCTGGACCGTCGCCAACTGCTCTCCACTCACCGGAAAAAACGGCGTCATCGAGGGCTCCATCGCCTTCATCACCGACATCACCGAAAGGAAACAGGAAGAGGTCCGTGGACAGCTCCAGACCCAGATCCTGAAAATCGTTGCCGAGGACCTCCCGCGCGACGAAGCCCTGGATCGGCTCATCCAAATGGCTGCCGACTCGATCCCCCATTCCCGCGTCGGTCTGGTCCTCCTCACACCTGACAACCATGCCACCAGCGCACGCCTGCTGTCGCTTTCCAACTCACAACCCATTTCAACCTCCGAACTGACCGACCGTCAAACGCTCTGCCAAATAGCCAATCTTGTCACCGAGACCCAGGTCGCGGCCACGGAGCTCACCATCCCCCCGATCGTCCTCTTTCATCGTCCGGTCTGCCACACCGAAACCGGAGCCACCGAATTGCGGATCATCTGCCGCTCCAGTCCATCTCCGCACACCCGACACAACGAACAGGTTCAGGGCATCTTCGCTGAAGCCCTCGCTTCGGTTCTTTCGCGATCCCATAGCCGAAGAGAACTTCATAGTCTCAAGGCTGAGTTGGAAAAGCAGGTAGAGGATCGCGCACGCGATTCCGCCCGGGTAGTCGCCGCCCTCGAGGCTACCCGGGAAGGCATTGCCATCCTCGAAGACGACCGGTTCCTCTACCTCAACTCCGTCCACGCGCACATGTACGGTTACACACCCTCCGATCTCATCGGCAAGCACTGGACCACCCTCTACGAGCCAGATGAAGCCGCCCGGGTATCCAAAGCCTTTACAACCACCTTCAAAACCTCCGGCTTCTGGTCCGGTGAGGCACGTGGACGACGCCGTGACGGATCGACTTTCGACATCGAAATCAACCTCACCCTCGGCTCCTCGGGCGACCTGGTCTGTTGCTGCCGCGACATTTCCCAGCGTCTTGAGTCCTCCCGCAAACTCCAACGAAGTCAGGAACAGCTCTCACTCATCTTCGAAACCGCCTCCGATGGTTTCTGGGACTGGAACATCCAGACCAACGAAGTCTACTTCAGTGCACGCTGGCTGGACATGCTGGGTTATGGCCCCACGGAATTACCTTTCTGTATCGAGACGTGGCGTCAACTGCTCCACCCCGACGACACCACATTCGTAGAGGAGGCGATTCAGCAAAACCTCTTGGGAGGCAAGGCGCCCTTCGCAGTCGAGTTTCGTCTTCGCACCAATTCCGGTGGGTGGCTCTGGGTCCTCTCACGCGGTAGGGTGATCTCCAAAGATCCCGAAGGCCGGCCAACGCGGGCAGTCGGAACCCATATTGATTTCCAGGAGCGCCATATCGAGGCTGACCAACTCCGCCGTCGGGGATTGATTCTCGGATCCATCAGCCAGGTGCAACGCCAGTTCCTCGAAGGCATCAACCCGTCCCAGGTTTTTGAAGAACTCCTCGACAGCCTCCTCGAGATCACCGGAAGT
>CAZDYB010000501.1:0-1713 GCA_964509045.1 uncultured Akkermansia sp. | reverse complement strand
CCCAGGCCCAGAAAAGGCGCATTCGAATCCATGTCCACCGCCCGTCCCCGGACCTTATCGTCCTTGCCGACCCCCTTCGCCTCAAGCAAATCCTCACCAACCTTATCACCAACGCCATCAAGTTTACACCCTCCGGTGGCGAGGTCTCCTTGTCCGTCTCGGCAAAAGTTGAGTCGGTCTCCTTGTCAGTCTCCGATTCGGGCATCGGAATTCCTAAAGAAAAAGTCGCCCTCTTGTTCCAGCCTTTTGTCCAGGTCGAATCCGGTCTGGACCGCCGTTACAATGGCAGCGGTCTGGGACTCGCCATCGTCAAAAGCTTCACCGATCTCATGAATGGAAGCATATCTGTAGAAAGCGAGCCTCATGTCGGAAGCCGATTCACCGTCACTCTCCCCAGATTCGTCTCCGAGTCCGCACGTACCGACAACCCGCCCCAGACACATCGGACCGTCGATGCAACCCTTCCCGAGCCTTCCTCCCCCCCAATCCAACTCCTTCTCATCGATGACAATGACGTCAATCGCTCCATTATCTCAACCTACCTGTCCACCCGCGGATTCGAAGTCGTCGCCGTCGACAACGGCCGCGACGCACTGAAACTCCACTTCGCATCACCAGCAGATATCATCATCCTCGATATCCAGATGCCGGATATGGACGGCCTCGAAGTCGCACGGCGGATCCGCTCCAACCCCAATCCCACCATCTCAAACACCCACATCGTCGCCCTCACCGCCCTCGCCATGCCGGGCGACCAGGAACGCTGTCTCGCTTCCGGGATCTCCGAATACATCAGCAAACCCTTCAGCCTAGCCAAACTAACCACCCGCCTCAAAGCCCTTGCCACCAGTCGGATTGCCGGTGACTGAGCAGCTTGGTTCTCCGCTTCAATCCACTCGCCCAGCCCGCTCCAAGGCTAGGCTTCTTTTCCACATTGAAACGATGGAGACATCCCAGACCGCTTGCAAAGCTGATTCCGCGTCCATCGAAACTCCCTCTTGAACTCTCCCATGGTCCTTCCACGTGTGACGCTCAAAAACACCCCGTCCACAGCCACCCCATGGTCTGGAATCCGATTCAACCGACTCAACAGTAAATGCCGCGCCCGCACATACCTTGGATAAAAGGCTGCCGACTTAATCCGGATACCAGCCAGAATGGGGGAGATCGCCAAAAGAATCCCCTTGTCCGTCGAACATGGTAGGGCTTCTCAACGTTGGCCAACACTCCATCAACGGATTGATTCTCCAGGGGAACGCCCAGAGACCACTCTCACCGATCCGTTACGTCGCGACCTCAGACGGGTTTTGCCGTTTGATTCCATCCTGCTGTTGACCGGGGGAAGCAGCACCTGGAAGTCACATCTCGCCAAGTCTGTTCACCGCCCAGGTATCCGTAGGGATGTTCCGTTCGTCACTGCCAATTGCCGCGGCCTACCCAAGAACCAGATCGAGTCCGTTCGGGAACCGTAGCGTCTCACACCCACCCGGGTACTCGTGGCCTCGGGAGGCAATCGCACAAATGACGCGCCCATTCTGGGAGTCAGCGACAAAACCATGTTTAGCCTGACCCACCATCATGACTTCGAGACCGCCCGCCATCTCGTTTACCCAGAAAGTCCTTGATACCATCCCTCACGGGATATCACTCCAACCCCTCATTCCGCAGGCCTCCCATGCCAGGATTCCACGGCGGTCCGAAGGCACCATCCAG
>CAZDYB010000500.1:0-3916 GCA_964509045.1 uncultured Akkermansia sp. | reverse complement strand
CCCGGCGATCCATCGGATGCGCGTCCCGATCACGGTCCGGTCCGGTCCGGGATCGAGCAGGAGACGGAGACCGGGTTGGGCCTGTTGATTGCGGAAGAGGCGGGATGCGCCGTTGTGGACGCCTGTGGCGAGGTCGGGACGTCCATCGGCATTGAAATCCCCGATGGCGATGCTTCGGGTTTCGCCGGGGAGGGAGATACCGGATTCTCGGGGGCCGGCATCCCTCCAGCGGCCGCGCCCGTCCCCGAGAAGGAGCAGGCCGACACTGGCGTCCTGGCGGGTGGATTCGTTGTCGACCGACAGGTTGTTGCCGGCGAGGAACAGGTCGAAGTGACCATCGCCATTGAAGTCGGCGGTGCCGGCCACCTGGACGCTGGACCATTGGACGGAGTGGGGGAGGGGGACGGATTGGAATCGATCGCCGCGGTTCAGCCAGACATGGGTTTCACTGGTCCGGACCTGGACCTGTTTCACGCCTTCGGGTTTGCCTGCGAGCAGTTCGTCGAAACTGGCGCGACCATAGGCGGCGTGGCTTGGGAAGCCGATCGGCACCCAGGGAAGCACTGCACCCACGACCTTCCATTCGCGTCGGGCGAACCAACGACCAGCGGCAGGATCCCAGGCACCCAGCAGGGGTTCGATCCGTCCTCCGCCGTTGAAGTCGGCCCAGGCCAGGCGGATGCCGGGTTGATCCGGATCCACCGGTTCCGCGCGCCAGTTCGTTCCCCAATTGCCTGCGACGAGATCCATCCGGCCATCGCCATCGAAATCTGCGGCGGCGAGGCATTGCCACCAACCGGTGATCCCGCTGAGGCCGTCGACGCTCGCGGGTTCGAGTCGACCTTTCCGATTCCACCAGACGCGGATTTCGCCGGCTTCGGCGGCGGTGACGAGATCGGGCGAGCCATCCTGATCGAGGTCGCTGAAAAGGGCGCCGGTGATCATGCCGGCGTCGGGCAGGACCTGGAGTTCCCTCCACGTGGCATCGGTCCGGGTGAAGACACGGGACACCGCTGAAGCCGGCCATTGCCCGGGAATGCCGCGATCCCCGACGAAAAGCTCGAGTCGTCCGTCGCCGTCGAGATCCGCGGCGGCCAATGCGCCGGGATTCATGCCCTGGGTCAGGGGTGCAAGCCCGTCCCAGGCGGGCCCGGTGCGAAGCGGGATGCTCCGGGGTGGGGCTCCGGGCGTGGGGGCCAACCCGAGGATCCAGCCATCCGGGGTGGCATCGGAGAGGACGAGGGCGGCCGGAAGTTCCCTTGGGAACGGATCCTGGTTGGAAGCCGTGGCCCAGGCATTGGACTGAATTGGCCATGCCTGGGAGGAGACAGGTGAGAACAGGGCGGGTGATGGATCGCGACCGGCGGTGATGACCAGGTTCTCGGCTGCGGGATTGGTTGTCGGGATCCAACCGACACCAGGGCCGCGATGGCTGACCGCGCGGGGCAACAGCGTCTGCAGGGTGAAATCGTCCGGGGCAATGCCGACGTGCTGATGTTCGACGAGTGCGGCGGAGTGATCTGTGAACCAGGGAACGACTGCTGGAGGAACCGGCGTTGGCGAGGGTGATGAATCGGGTTCAAGGATTTCGTAGACCCGACCGGGGCGGGCCTCCTGGACGATGGATTTCCGACCGGATCGCCAGGTGACCTCGATGCCGAGACGGGCGTCGGGTTGCCCGGCGGCGAAGGAGCGGATGGGATCGTCACTGGAGAGGTAACGTCCGCCGGCGATCATCTCCTGGGTCTGGACGACGGGACCGCCGGTGACGCGGATCCGGGCACCGACGCCGCGGGTGTTGGGGGCGATGCCTCGGAGTCGGATACCGATGCGGGGTGCGGCGGCGTCATTGCGCAGGAGGGTGGCGACGTCATTGAGTCGGTTGATGACGACATCGAGATCGCCGTCATTGTCGAGATCTCCCAGTGCCATGCCTGTATGGACGCCGCTGATGTTGAAATGCCAAACGGTGCTGGCGTTGGTGAAGGTGTGGTTGCGCTGGTTCCTGAAGGCGAGCAGCGGGGTGGGGAGAGGCGGGAAACGTTGGAGGTTGCCGAGGCGGTTGGCGGCGGTCCGGGCGCTTCGCATCTGGGCGAGTTCGGCGAGGACATCGGCATGCTGGACATCGTGACCATTGCCGCTGGCGGTGAGCAGGTCTTCCCAGCCGTCGAGATCCACGTCGAGAAACACCGCGCTCCAGGTCCATTCGGTGGCGGCCACGCCGGCGCTGGCGGCGATCTCGGCAAACGATCCGTCGTCGCGCGCAACGTGGAGCGTATTGTGGGTGACTTCGGGCCGGAACAACGGATCCGATCTGGGAAAGCGGACGAGGCCTTCGAGGATGTTGGGCCTTTGCCATGCCCGCCATTCCGACCGGCGCGACATCATGTCGGCGATGAACAGGTCGTCGCGTCCGTCGCGATTGATGTCGGCGACATCGACGCTCATGGACGAGAGGCTTTGGTGACGGAACTGGAGCGGGGCGGCGGCCTTGAAACGTTGCCCGCCTTCATTGATCCAGATGCGGTCGGGCCAGTAGGCGAAGTCGTTGCACACATACAGGTCCGGCAAGCCGTCCCCGGTAAAGTCCCGGAACTGCACTGCCAATCCCCAGTCGGTGGGGGCTTCCTTCAGGTTCTGTCCGTCCTCGCCCAGGAACGCACCGGAGGTCCAACTCACCGGGGCGAATCGGCCGTCCCCCTGGTTGAGGTAAAGGAAATCGCGTTCGCCCCGTTCGATGACCTCCACGCCGCCGCCCCGGGGAACCAGGGCGACGAAGCGTCCCTCGGGTTTCACCACGATGCTGCCATCCGCCTGACGTGTGGCTTCCACCCGGAGCCCTGGAGGATCATCGCGAAAGGTGTCCGTGCGGTAGTTCGCCACATAGAGATCGAGGTCGCCATCGCCATCCATGTCGGCCAGGGCCATGGACGTGGCGCCCAGACGCCGGACCAACCGGCCGGTGGTCATCTCGGTGAATCGTCCGCGTCCGTCATTGAGGAACAGACGTGTCCCGCCACCGATCGCCGTCACCAACAGATCCAGGTCACCATCGCCATCGACATCCGCGAAGCACGCACCGGAGGAGGCCTGGTTGGGACAGGCGACCCCGGCGGCGGGCGTGATGTCTTCGAAACGCCAGTTGCCGAGGTTGCGATACAGGACGTTGTCGCCTTCCAGTCGGGAGAGATACAGGTCGCACCAGCCATCGCCATCGATGTCACCGAGGGCGACGCCGGATCCGTTTTCGAGGATGCGATTGTTGGCGGCGGAGAGTTCGGCGAGGTGGTTGGTGAAGGTGAGACCGGTGTCTGACGAAGGGAGGGCAGAGAAGCCGGACGTGGTGCCGGTGACGTGGGTGACTGGATGCCATCGCCCTTGCGGGATGGAATGCCAGGCAGGTGGCTCGGCGGCGGAAAGCGCGATTGGAAGCAGGACAGCCGCAGCGAACGAGAGCCAGGGGTGCGCCATGCGGCCTCAGGTCAGGGTGGGTTTTTCAGGGCTTGTGGTCGCGCCGCAGGTGATCCGCGAGGACATCGAGGCCGAAGTCATTTTCGAAGTCGCGCAGGGTGGCGTGGACGTGGTTGGCGTTGTTCTGGGTATTGTCGTATTCGAGGAGGAAGGTGGGGCCATGAAGCCGGTAATAGTGGCGTTCACCGCGCTGTGTGCTGCCGGCCCAGGCGAACTTCACGACATTGAGCCCGGCCCGTTCGATGCGTGCGAACTCGGCATCGGCCACCTCGCCGCGGATGCGGTCGACGTATTCGCGGATCAGTTTCACGGCGACTTCCTTCTGGGCTGCGGGCATGTCGCCGAGGGCGAGGCCCTTGGCTTCACCGATGTCCGCCTTGCGGGTGGCCACGGTGAGGATGTCATCGGGTGCCTTGTCACTGATGATTGCCTTTTCGCGCAGGGG
>CAZDYB010000499.1:0-3917 GCA_964509045.1 uncultured Akkermansia sp. | reverse complement strand
CTTCTTGGCAGTTGCGGCGCCCGGCTTGGGACGCTTGACACCGTACTTGGAGCGACTGACGCGCCGTTTTTCAACACCTGCCGCATCCAACGTGCCGCGAACCACATGGTAACGCACGCCAGGAAGATCCTTCACACGCCCACCGCGGACGAGCACAATCGAATGCTCCTGAAGGTTATGACCCTCGTCAGGGATGTAGGCAATGATCTCGTTGCCATTCGTCAACCGCACCTTCGCCACCTTGCGCATGGCGGAATTGGGCTTCTTGGGGGTTCGGGTCATCACCTGCAAGCAGACACCGCGCCGGAAGGGGTTTCCTTCGAGCGCCGGAGCCTTGCTCTTGTAGGCCAACTTGTTGCGGCCCTTTCGGACCAACTGGTTAATCGTAGGCATCGCGGCCGGGAGAATCGATTTGTGCCACCCGAAGGTGGCGAAACGGAGCGCAGAAAGTACCAACACCGCCCCCTGCTGCAATACGTTTCTCAAAAAAATTCGAGGCCACCCTTGTGCCGCAGGGAGTCACCCAAGGCGTCTTGGCGAGGGCCACCAATCCGTTCAACAACCAAAAACCCGGCTCAGGTATGACCGACTCTGCGATGCAATCACTCGGGCCCCTTCATCGAATCGGAATACCTCAACCGAGATGGTCCCGTTGTAACCCACGTCCCTGAGGGCCGCCGCAATCGGACAAAAGTCCACTTCACCAAAACCAGGACCCTTGAGATTGCTGTCGTTGGCGTGAAAGTAAGCAAATCTGCCACCGCTTTGGCGGATGACCTCGGCGACTGATGTGCTCTCCGAACACATCGCCTTGACATCCAGAATGATGTCCATGGATCGAGACTCAAACGAGTCCGCGAACCGCCTCGCTTCGGCTGCCGTATTGATGAAATTGGTCTCAACTGGGGATAGCGGTTCCATGCAAATGACGAATCCGCTCCCGGTTGCCTCCTGAACTGCCGGCGACAAAACCTCCCGCGCCCATTCCCAGCCTTCATCCAAGGAGACCCCGGAGTCCAGATTCCGCTGCTTCGGAGAACCGACCACCATCACCGGCGCACCGATCTCAACACCGAACTTCACAAGATCCACCAAGTACCTTGCCGTTCGCTCCCGGACTCCCGGATCCGGACTCGTCATGTGAAGGCCCTCGGTGCCGACCAGAACCCAGTGGATGGCCGATACTCTCATTCCTGAATCCTCGGCCATCTTCCTGATCTCACGCCGCCGATCCTTCGAAACCTCAAGCACGTTCTTACCCAAGGTGAACGGAGCAATCTCCAACGCGTCGAAGCCGGATTCCTTGGCAAATGCGAAGGTATCAGCCAGTGCCCACCCTTCGAAGATCTCATTGCAAATGGCGAACTGCATCCGGGAGACCGTGCCGTCCTTCAACAAGAATTCCAATCTCCCAGGTGACATCCAGCAATCCAGTCGCCGTTCGGGATCGCGTCTGGCTTTGCTTGCGATACGGCATTATCACCTCGATATGCCGACGCTTTTTGTCGCCACCTCCAACGCCCACAAACTCGCAGAGACACAAGCGATTTTGGGTCCCTCTTGGCGCATCTACTCGCCCCGAGACACAGCCGCTTGCCTCGATGTTGCAGAAACCGGGACAACCTTTGAGGCCAACGCCTCAATCAAGGCCTTGGCTTGGGCCAAGTTGCTGAACTCACGCCAAGTCCCGAACAGTGCAACGTGGGTGCTTGCTGATGATTCCGGACTGGAGGTCGATGCTTTGGGCGGCGAGCCAGGTGTCCACTCAGCACGCTATGCCGCTCTGGACACCGGCATTGGGGGCAATTCCCCGGACCCAGATAACACAGCCAAATTGCTGAGTCGCTTGTCTGGCATACCTGGGAACCTACGCACCGCCCGGTTCAGATGTGTGCTCGCTCTTGTTCCGGCATCGACTCCCCAGCTGGAAAGAGTCCGGCACTTCTCAGGAGTCTGCAACGGGCGGATCCTGAAAATGCCAACGGGGACCAATGGATTCGGATACGATCCCGTGTTCGTCCCAGAGGGTGAAACCCGCTCGTTTTCAGAGCTTGAGGATCATGTCAAAAACACCCTTAGTCATCGCGGAAAGGCACTGGCAATTGCGCGCCAATTCCTCGCGGACTGCCAAGAAACCTGAGCTGGCTGGTCTGCCGGTGCATCCCATTCCATCCTGAAGTCAGTACTGCGATTCAAATGCAGTTCTCTTCCCAGGATTGTGTCGGGGTGGAAGCAAGGTGAGACTCAGTCCTGAGATGGGTTTTCACATCGCAGCCTCCTTGAAAAAGGGGCTCCATCTGGGCCGACGGCCATCGGTCAGTCTCGTTAAGCTCTAATCCTCGAGGATCACCCCGATTGCCTGATCGCCACCAGTAGAAGCAGGCCCGCATCAGAAGGCTCCCGCAGCATGACTCCTCGATCGATACTTGGGGGTAGTCGGGGCTCCAGAAGAGATCCTGCTGGTCGCAGTTGTTGATCACTCCCGAGGATGCCTCGATGAAGCCTTCCTTCCCTCGGACACGACCTGGAACCATTCCGAGCACGTCCATAGGGCGCTCATGCGAGGCGCACGTCCGCAAGCCAGTCACAGGATCATCTCGCTCTCTTCGCCAGTCAGTCTACCCGGTAAGGCCATGATGCTGTCTTGCCTCAGCTTCCAACGCTGCTTGGCGGATTGAGCTGAACCGTTTGCAATTCCGAAGAGATGCGTGTGTCGGCTGGATCTTCCTCCGCGATGCCCTCGTCCTTCGCTTTTCACGCACCAACTCCGAATGCGCGCCTTGCTTACTCCTCGGCCTGCGAAGGAATCTGCTGCGTCCCCACTTCCCTCCTTACTGCGTGGATACGGCCAGGGCACTGAGCCCGGGAGAAAGGGCCAGAACCATGAGTCAAAAGGAAAAGCGCCACTTCAGTGGCAAGGAAAAGGTGAGGATCCTCCGGCAGCACCTGCTGGATGGGAACCCGGTGTCGGAGGTCCGCGAGCCAACGGGATCACGCCGGGGATGTTCTACCAGTGGCAGAAGGCGTTCTCCGAGAACGGCGCGAGAGCCCTCAATACCGGCAGTTCCGGCCGCCGGCCCAGCAACGCGGAGAAGCCGGCTCAGGAGCTGGAGCAAAGGCTTCAGCGCAAGCATGAGGCGATATCCGAGCTCATGGAGGCGCAAATCCGCCTGAAAAGCGGAGCTTGGGAAGACCTGAAGGCCCGATGGATACACCACGAAGTTCGCGACGAGTTGGTGGACTTCACCCGGGACTGGCCTGGATCGGGCTTTCGTCGCGGAAGTTCCTCGCTTGGCGCAACCCTACGGCAGGATCAACAAGCACAACGGTCAGGTGCCCCGGGACCACTGGCTGGAAGCGGCCGATAAAGATGCCATCATCGGCTTCTTCCAGCGCCATCCGCTGGAAGGGTACCGACGACTGCCGTTCATGATGCTGGACCAGGATGTGGTGGCGGTGAGCCCGGCGTCCGTGTATCGGGTCCTGAAGAAGGCCGGGTTGCTGGGCAACCGCTGGAACCAGCCGAACCGGAACGCCAGTAGGCTTGTGCGCAACCTCTCCAGCCGCACGAGCACTGACACATCAACTTCTCGTACGTGAACATGGGCGGGACGTTCTACTACCTGTGCAGCGTCCTGGACGGTTGCTCCCGGGCCATCGTGCACTGGGACATCCGGGAGGCGCTGAAGGAGCAGGCCATCCGGCCCAGGACGCCGCTGAACCCGGAGGACACACGTCGTGTGGTGGGGCAGTCTGTGGAGAACTACAACACGCTGCGACTGCATAGCGCGCCAGGTCATGCGACTCAGCCAGCGCGGATGAATGGCCGGCACGAAGCGATCTACACGGAGCGGGACCGGAGGTTGGACGCGATACGGGAAGCCCGGCGCAGGAAACGAGCGGGGCTGGACCCTTGC
>CAZDYB010000498.1:1168-3919 GCA_964509045.1 uncultured Akkermansia sp. | reverse complement strand
CGACGCTCAGACTGCGGTTCCAGATCCGCAGGTTGTCGATGTCTGCATTGGCCAACGGATCCCCCCAGTTGCTGCGACCCACAAAAGCATTGGTCCGGACAATCGTCTGGTTCGGCCCGTTGAAGGGCCCCTGTCCCACCAGGACGCCGTCCATGTACATCCGGGCAACCGTTCCATCAAAGGTGGCGGCCAGGTGCACCCATTGGTTCAAGGGCAGTGGAATGCTGGAAGTCAACCCACCGACATCCGTACCGCCTCGGAAGGATTGCAGGCGGGGACGTCCGCTGGTCCCCTCCGACAGTGCGAAAACGAGATTGTCCGAGACAGGACCGTTTCCGAAATCAATCAGGCGGGACCAACTGCGGAGTTCCCGGACATAGACCCGCGCCTCGATGCTGAACGCCCCGGGAGGGAAATAGACGTCGGCGGGCAGCTGGCCATAGGTGTTGTTGACCCCATTGAGCATCAACACGGAATCCGCCCCGACCTGTCCCAAGCCCACCGCCTCGTCCAGGCTCTGTCCCGGCAGGCCCACGACGCCCTTGAGCTCGGTATTGAGCACCGACAACACCCGTTCAAAAGCAATGTTTTCCCCGGAACTGAATCGCAGCAAGGTGCGGTGGACTGGATTCGATTCATCCAACCAGGTATAGAACTTGAACTCCGGTGTAAACTTCGCCCGGGGTTGGTCCAGCGCATCCTGGTAGGCCAGGAACGGCGCATTCGCGGGTTCAATCACCACCGCGGTCAAGGCCGCCTCGGCATCCGTGGCGGCTGGAGGCCGGACATAGTGACTGTACCTCGACATGTCCGTGGGCCAGACCAATTGGTAACGGCCAAACGACTTCGGCCATTGCAACCCCGCCACACCCTCTTCCATCCAGTGAACCAGATAGTCATTCAGGTTGAAGGTCTCCCGGATCGCATACAACTCGGGCCGCCCCGCCTGGTTCGGGCTGTGCCGAAAGGCAAAGTCATTGAGGATCCCCTGCTGCAACGGCTCGGGATGAAGCTCGCTCAGTGAACCCCCTTCCGGCGGGATGATGCGTTCCCCCAACTCCACGACGACATCCGACGGCACCGCCTGCTTGCTGACATCGACAATCTCGATGCCCAAAGGAATGAAGGTCTGTCCGTCCGGCCGCGCATCCCCCAGCAACTCCACAAACACCCGCCCTTCGGCATTGTATGCAAAGATGCTCTTCTGATCGCGGTCATACCAGAGGGTCCGCAATTCCTTCAAGGTCGAGTTGGTCGTGCCGGCCGTCGGGGTGCTGGATCCGATCTCGACGAACTCGTTGGTGACCGTCCCTGGGAAATTGTTGTTATAGATGATGTTGACCGCGCCGACCCGGGCGCCCGGCACCGCAATGGGACGCCCCGTCTTCTGGAAGCTCCGCTCCGTCCAGTACATCTTCCTCGGCGGCTTAACCGCACTCCCCGAAACAATGTAATTCTCCGTGTAGAGGAGGAAGATGTTGGCCCCGTTGGTCTGGAAGCTGACCGGCCCGTTGGGATTGGTGTACCCACCTGGCGGCGGATTGTTGGCGTTGAACGCGGTCGCCCTCCGCCAGGTGATGCTCAGCGGACCCGGTTGGATCGCATAGACCTGCCGGGCATGCGGGCTCCAATAATAACCCACCCCACTGTGGGCATTGGTGGAGAACGGCTCAGGGAGCCAATAGGCGGTGTTGGGCACCGACGACAGCAGGGCCCCGAGTTCATTGATGTCCGGGGGAGGCACCACGGAACCAAAGGAGAACGAGACCGGCCGACTCAGGTAGGGTGCACCCACCTGGCCGCGCCGAAGGATCATCACGATCTGGCCGCCCACCGTCGCCCTCGGAAGCCGCATCTGCTCGGCAACCGCACCCGAGAACGGGGTTGCCCCAGCGTTCAGGGTCGCGGACGCGGCAACCGCCGTCTGGCCGGCCGCAGTCAGACCCGGTGTTGCACCAAATGAAACCAGGGACCGGAACTGCCCAGTGGTGGGTGGGGTAAACGTTCCGGTGGACTCATTGCTGTTGGGTTGCCGTCCGTCGGATCCCGGCGGAGTGCCCGCCGTCTGGGAAATGGGCACACCGGTCCCGGACTGATAATTGTGCCAGGTCTCGCCCTGACTCACGTGGCGGTACTCGATCGGCAGGGCCAATTGAGCCGTGGCACTTGTCGCACCCAGCAGCAGGCCAATCACCCACTTCACCACCTGGAAATTTTTCATGGTCCTATTCATCGTTCTCGCTCACTCGGTGTCTGATCCACCCTTCCTGATCCGGAACCCACAAGGTTCCGTGTGCCCGGTTCAACCACCGCTCACCGTTCCACGGCAGCAGTCGTCTTCGACTTGTCCAGTCGGTTGAGCAATTCGGTGTTCGCCTGGAGCATCTCCCGCATTTGCGCTTTCAGGTCAGCCACCTGTTCCTTGACGGTCTTCAACTCGGCCTGGACAGCACTCAACTCGGAATCGTGCAGGGCCTTGAACTCCTGGAGGGCCTTGATCGCCACCATGCCGAAGTCGCTGTAACCGACAGCCAGATTGGTTTCGTTCGGACCGTCAGCTGCCGGCCCCTCCTGCACGGAAACCATTTCAGGGAAGAGCGGCTGGAGTTCCTGGGCAATCACACCCCAGCTAAGCTTCGCGTCATCCGCCTCCTGCTTCCATCGGAAGCGCCGGATCTGAACCTTGAGCGCCCGCTCCAGCATCGGTTCGGCATCCACGATATCCTTCTTCATCTTGCGGTCGGAAGACGC
>CAZDYB010000498.1:0-1068 GCA_964509045.1 uncultured Akkermansia sp. | reverse complement strand
TCGGCCCACATTGAGATTTTTCGGTTCAACCCGCTTGTCCCTGCTCCGACGAAGTCCAAGCCATCAGAGAAAATCTGGTAACCAATCTTCCCCGCATCACCCTGCTTGCCTGCAAGGCCCGGTCGGAACTCGAGTACACCCTGTGCCGTCAAAGCAAAATAGGGGGTCCAGGTACCGGTCTGGTTGAAACCACCACCCACCGTCGTCCCGATCACGAGTCGGTCACCGAGCGAACCGGGATCATCACCGATGTTGATGCGCAACTCGGAGCTGTTGATCCCGTTGTTGTATCGCGCCAACCAGAGCGGATCCGTGTTTTCGGAGTTCGGAGCCCCGCTCAGGATCATCGCCTTGCCGTACCCAACGGTGCCTCCGATACCGTTGACGCCCACCCACGCATGACCATCGATGACCTGGTCACCCGTGAAGGTATTGCCGGTGTTTCGCCGGGCGATATTCCCGCTGAGCAGCCCGTCCGAGAAAATACCTGCCGTGATCTTGCTGGCATTCAGGTTGGGAATCCGATCTGCGTTCAATACCCCGCTGCTGATGTTGGCAGCATTGATCTGGCTCAAACCGGAACCCACGCCGGTGAAACTGGTTGCACTGATAGCCCCGTTGACGGTGATCTCGTTTCCACTGCTGGTCAGCAGATCCGCACCGTTGTCCGTCCGGACCACCTTGATCGCCTGACCCGCCAGATAGGCATAGGGCGAGGTCAACAACCGCAGGCGCGGCAGGATGTCCACGTTGGAGTTGTTGGCCCCGATTCCCTTCACCGTGACTCCGACATAGCGATCTGATGCGGTCGGCCCGGTGAACAATGTGGAAAGGGCAGGTCGCGGATCGCCCGTGCTGGCACCTTCGCCGAGCAACACGGAGAAGTAGCCCTTGTCCACTGTCACCGTCTGTTGCTCGGCCCACAGGAGATTGACGCCACCGCTCAGCGTCTCGTGGTTATAGATCTTGAAGATGATGTCGTAATTCTTTGGTGCCGCATTGCCCAGTGCAGTCCCGTTGCCATCCACCAGGAATCCCTGGTAGGTCATCCGTTCCGGCGGATTGGCG
>CAZDYB010000497.1:0-3919 GCA_964509045.1 uncultured Akkermansia sp. | reverse complement strand
GCTTTTGGCGGTGACATTCGGGGCAGGACCGGGGAGGGATCCTTGCAATGGGGACATTTACCCAGCCGTACCGGGTATGGCTGGGGGAATGTCCCCAGCCGTGGGTTTCTGTGGGGCGAGACGGTAGCGGAGGTAATCGCGGGAGACGCCGAGGCGATGTGCGGCGCGGGTGACATTGCCGTCTGTCTGTGCGAGGGCGAGGCGGATGAGGCGGAGGATGGCGTCTTCGAGGGAGAACCCGTGGTCCGGGAACTGGAAGTCGGTGCGGAGCCAGTCTGATTGGGAATCGGGGTGGGAGGATGGGGTGGGGGTGGAGTGGGCCGGATCGGCGGCAGTGGCGCCGAGCAGGCTGTGGAATTCGAGTTCCGGACCGTCTTCGAAGACGAGGGCGCGTTCGATTTCGTGGGCGAGTTCGCGGACATTGCCGGGCCAGCCGTAGTGGAGGAGGCGACGTTGGCCGAGAGGGGAGATGGGGCGTACAGGGAGGCGTTGGCGACGGCCGAGGTGTTGGAGGAGGTGGGAGGCGAGCTGGAGGATTTCCGGGCCGCGCTCGCGCAGGGGCGGGATCTGGATGCGGAACAGGTCGAGGCGATGGAACAGGTCTTCGCGGAAGGAACGTTGTCGGACGGCTTCGCGGAGGTCGGCATTGGCGGCGGTGATGATCCGGGCATCGATGGGGATGAGCTGGTTGCCGCCGACGCGTCGGATGCGGTGGCTTTCGATGGCGGAGAGGAGTTTGGCCTGGAGGGCGGGGGAGAGGGAGTTGACCTCGTCGAGGAAGAGGGTGCCCCCGGAGGCGGCTTCGAACAGGCCGATGCGGGTGGAACGGGCATCGGTGAAGGCGCCGCGTTCGTGACCGAACAGTTCGGATTCGGCGAGGGAATCGGGGATGGCGGAGCAATTGGCCTCGATGAGGGGGCCAGCGGATCGGGGTCCGCGCTGGTGGATCCACCGGGCGAGGGTGGATTTGCCAGTCCCGGTTTCGCCGAGGAGCAGGACGGGTGGGAGGTGGAACTCCATGCGTCGATCAGCGGCAAGGATGCGCTGGAGTTGGCCTTCGAGAGGGGCCAACTGGTCGCCGAAGAAGAAGGTGAGATCGGGGGACTGACCGCGACGATGTTCCTCGGCACGCGCGGATTGCCGTGTGCGTCGGGCGCGGGCGAGGGTGAGGGCGAGAGCTTCGGGCTCGAACGGTTTCTGCAGGTAATCAAGGGCGCCGAGTTGGATGGCATCGACGGCGCCACGGATGCCGCCATCGGCGGTCATGACGACGACACCGGTGTGGTTGCCGAAGGCACTATCGCGGAGGAGATCGGTTCCCAAGCCATCGGGTAGGTTCACGTCGAGGAGTGCGAAGTCGAAGCTGGATTCGGCGGCGAGCCGGCGGGCGGCGAGGACGGTGTCGGCGGAAGAGACATCGGCACCGAACCGTTCGAGGGTGGCGATGAGATGGCGTCGGAGGAGGGGTTCATCCTCGACGACGAGGACGGTGAGGCCGGTGAGGGGTGTGGACGCCATGGGGAGGAGGGTTTTGGAGGAGGGAAACGGGTGCAAGGCGCAAACGGGATGGGTGACGGCGACCGGACGTCGCCGCTCCGGTCAGGGGGGGGGCGAGATGGGATCGGCGGAGTGTAAACCGCTTTGCCCTTTGGGTTCCCGACTGACAAAGCTTGCGGACTGATGTCGAAGCCGGTTTTGGGAAGGGGATTGTCGAGTCTGTTGGGCGCGGCTGGAACTGCCGAAACGGTCGGTCGTGTGAACGGCGTGCCGGGCGGGGATCCGGCCGGGGTGCAACTGTTGTTGCGGGGGACGGATGGCAGCGAGTTGGTGCCGGCCCTGCCGACGGAGGAACCGGAATCCACACCGGTGTTGCCGCGATGGGCGTTGGCTGGGGCGGTGGTGACGGACGGGGTACTGATCCTGGTGGCGGCGTGGGGGGTGTTGGGGCAGACGGGTTGGGGACGTTATGTGGCGGCGACGCTGTTGTTGGTGGTGGGGGCGGCGGTTCTCTCGATGGCGGTGTGGTTGCGGGGCCAACCGGCGGTGCGGGAGTTGGAGTCGTTGAATCCGCTGGGGGAAGAGAAGCCTCGGTTGCGGGTCCAGTTCATGGACGAGGCGCCGCGGAGGCGGGATTGACGGGGCCGGCGGCGAGATCGAGCCAGGGGCCCACCACCCTTTGCCACTGGCGATAGCCTTCGCCGTTGAGATGGAGTCGGTCGTCGACGAAGTACTTCGGATCGGGAAGCCCGGCGGGATCGAGGAGGACGGAGAAGGTGTCGAGATAGGACCACTGGGGATCGGCATCGATGACCTGATGGATCCGGTGATTGGCCTGGCGTTGGGATTCGAGGTGTTTGAGGCGGCTGGGGCTTCCCTTGATGGCGAGGTAGGCGCAACGGGCGTTGGGGAACCGTTCACGGATGCGGCGCCGGAGTTCGTTGAAGTCGGCGAGGACCTGTTCGGGGGATTTGCCGGAGGCGATGTCGTTGTCGCCTTCGTAGACGACGATGACGGAGGGATCGTAGGGGGCGACCAGGGCGTCGAAGTGTTCGAGCAGGTCTGAGAAATGGCTGCCGCCGAAGCCGCGGTTGAGGAGGGGGCGACCGGGGAAGATCCGGGTGAGATTGGTCCAGAGTCGGACGGACGAACTGCCGGTGAAGAGGATGGGTTTGGGTGGCGGGGGGAATTGGTGGTCCTGCCGGGCGAAGGCGGCGATCTCACGGGCCCACTTGTTGGTCGTGACCGGTTCGGCTGCGTGGGCGGATCCGGGGGAACTGAATGCGAGCGTCAGCAACAGGACGCAGATGGGGTTGAACCGGGATGAAATCATGGAAGGAGGATGCAATGGGATGGGCAACCTCGGCGAGCGCGGGATGCGGGGGAGGATTCAGAGCCGGATGCGGAGGAAGGTTCCGATGACGGATTCCTGGCGCCAATGCGGTTGGGCGCGGGTTGCAAAAACCATGTAGAAGACATCGAGGTCGGCCTGGGCACCGAGACGGAAGGTGAGTCCGGCGGGGATGAGTCGGTTCTCGGACCACTGATGTCGGTGGACATCGCTGATGAGCTCGTCGCTGACGAAGATGCGGGTGAGCGGGCCGATGGGATGGGGGAGGGTCCAGGTGGCCTGGAGCCGGTGCCGGGTCCGGGATGAGGTGAAGGACTGGCCTTCGTTCCATCGCCATTCCATGCGGTTGCGGAGTTCGATGCTGAGTGAGGGGACGGGTTCGTAGTGGGGATTGATTTCGAGTTCGGGTCGCCACTGGGTGAAGCGGTCGCCGGTCCGGGTGTTTTCGATGCTGAGGACGGATTGGCCGGTGGCGAGGCCGAGCCAGGGCAGGGCTTCGTAGCGGAAACGGGGGCTGACGATCTGGACATAGGCGCCGTCCTCCAGGTCGTATCGGTTGCCGAGGAAGAGCCAGGCGCGGGCCTTGGATTCGCGCCAGAACTCGATGGAACTCCAGGCCCACCATTCATCGGCGACGAGGGAGGGGGTGCCCAGCAGGGTTGCCAGCAGGAGCGCTCGGATGCGGGACCGGACATTGAGAAGCCCCCTTGAGAAAGGATGGATGGGACGGGGCAGGCACATTGCCATGGGTCATGGAATAGCCATCGGGGCATCCGGGTGCGAGCGCCAAGGAGATGAGGGTAAACCTTGGGCAATGGATGGCTGACGCCGGAATGGTCCGTGCTTGATTCCGGAAGGGATCCGGTGGGGAGTGGGTGGCGATGAGAACGAGTCTGGTGGTTGGGATCCGAGGGTTGTGGTGGGTGTGGATCGGGGTATTGGGACTGGGATTGCTGGGGGCGGAACCGAAGGAGACGGGGAGCGTTGCGGTGGAGGACAACCTTGGGGTCTCGGGTTTCGCGCAGTCGGACGGGGCAAGGATCCATTACGTGACGCGGGGTGAAGGTCCGC
>CAZDYB010000496.1:0-3920 GCA_964509045.1 uncultured Akkermansia sp. | reverse complement strand
TGGATGACGGGGCGTTGGAGTGTGGCGTTGAGTGCCCCGGTGATGGTGTATGCGAACCGGCAGCGCAGTGTGGCGGACGAGCGGTGGACGGAAGATACCGGGGTGTACCGGCACGGTGACGCCGCCTTCGCGAGCTTCCTGATTTCAGCGAGTGTGGCGCGGGCTTTCTGAGGCGGGGATGGAGGTGGGGATAATCCACCGATTACGCCCCCAGGAACGGAGGTGGGTAGCCGAGATTTCGCAGATTACACAGATGGGAAGCCGGCGGGATGAGGGTGAGCCTCAATCCGATCAAGTAGCGGCGGATGACGCAGGTTGCGCAGTTGGGAGGGATGCCAGCCAACGCCTGCTGAGCCCCCTCTGTGTCCTCGGTGGTGAACCCTTTTCTCCATCCGCGGGCTTCCAGACAAACTTTCCGTTGAGGCCGAGGCCACGCCACCGGAACCGGTGCCATCGGTTGATCGTCACCAGGTCGAACCGTGGGCGATCCAGAGGAGGAGATCGCGTCGGGAGAGGGCGCCGACGACGCGGCGGGACTCGGATGAATCCACCACGACGAGCCAGGGATCATCGGTCTCGGTGAAGCGGGCGAGGGCGACACCGGGATCGGCGTCGGTGGTGATCCAGCGGGAGTTGGGCGAGATCAATTCCCCTGCGGTGACCAAGCGGGCGAGGTGGGGATCGGAGAGGTGTTGGTGGACATCGGAGATCCGGATGCAACCGGCGAACTGGGCGTTGTCTTCGGTGACGGTGACGAGCCCGGCGGGGGCGTTCTTGAAGGCGATGGCGACCTGTTCGAGGGGGGCGTTGTAGGGGACGGAGGGGGGTGGGAGTTGGAAGAGGGATTGGAGTTGGCGGGCATCGCGCTGGCGGTTGGCCCGGGCGCGGAGTGATGCGGAGTAGATGGAGTCGGAGGACACGCTGCGGGCGACGGTCTGTGCGGCGACGGTGGCGATGAGGAGGGGAGCGATGGCGTCGGGATTGAGGGTGAGTTCGAAGACCATGACGACGGACATGAGGGGGGCGTGGGTGGTGGCGCCCAGGAAGGCGCCCATGCCGATGAGAGCGTAGGCGGCGGCGGGCCCGGTGTGGGTGGGCCAGAGGGAATGGAAGATGGCGCCGAGGATCCATCCGCCGAGGCCTCCGAGCAGCATCACGGGGGTGAACACGCCACCGATGGCACCGGATCCGACGGAGGCGATGGTGGCGACGAGTTTGGCGGCGAGGAGGAGGCAGACAAAGGTCCAGGTGGCGCTTTCGCCGCGGAGGATGGCCTGGAGGGATTCGAATCCGTTGCCCCAGACTTCGGGGACGGGGATGGAGATGGCGCCGACGAGGAGGCCTCCGAGGCCGAGTTGCCAGTAGGGGGGGAGAGCGAGGGCGGTGAAGGCGGCACGGGCACGTTCGAGGAGTCGGACGACCATGGGGGCGAGTCCTCCCAGGATCAGGCCCACGGCGAGGAAGAGCAGGAGTTCCCAGGCGGATTGGAACCGGAAGACCGTATTGGGAAACAGGGCCTGGGTGCCGAGGATGGGGCGGGTGATGCCGACGGCGACGACCGAGGACACAACGATGGGGCCGAAGGATTCGATGGCGATGGTTCCGAGGACGATCTCGGCGACGAAGAGGGCGCCGGCGAGGGGGGCGTGGTAGGTGGCGGCGAGGGCTGCTGCGGCGGAACAGGCGACCACGAGGGGGAGTCGTGGCGGGACCAGGCCGAGATGTCGGCCGGCGGAGGAGACCAGGGCGGTGGTCAACTGGAGCAGGGGACCTTCGCGGCCGAGGGATCCTCCGGAGCCGATGCTGAACAGGGCGGCGATGCAGCGCAGGAGGGCGGGTCGGCCCCGCACGATGCCATTGCCGAGGGTGACCGCCTCCATGTAGTCGACGGCGGGTTGATCCCGGGTGAAGCGGCGTCCCCAGATGACGAGCCATCCGGCAATGATGCCGCCGAGGGCTGGGGTGACGAGGCGGCGCCAGTCCGGGAGTTTGCGGGCGACTTCGATGATGGGGTCGAAGGATTGGGTGAGGAGCCATTGGGCGGACTCGAGGCCCACGCGGACGGCGAGGACGCAGCCTGCGGCGAGGATGCCGGCTGCGACGGCCCAGGTGTAGGTGGCCCGTTGTTCGGCCGGGGGCAGCCAGCGTGCCAGCCAGGCACGGCGTCGCAACCAACGTCGGGCACGTTCCAGACCGCCCGCAGTGGCCGTCAAAGCCGGAAGGCTCCCCATGGGTCGATGTTGAGCCACGACCCCCCCTCCGAACAGGTTCAATTCCGGACGGATTCGGGTGGTGCGGTGGCCTCCGGGGACCGGGGCAGGTGCTGTGGCTTCTCATCGGGCGCGGGTACCGATAGGTTCGGCGGGTGACGATGCGTGAACAGATGACGATGCTCGGGCGGCAGGCCCGGGAGGCGTCCCGGGCGTTGGCCGGATTGACGGCGGACGAAAAGGACCGGTGCCTGCGGGCCATGGCGGATTCCCTGGATTCGTCGATCCCGGTGTTGGTGGATGCGAACCAGCGTGACCTGGAGGTGGGGCGGGGTCTGGCCTTGTCGGGGGCGATGCTGGACCGGTTGATGTTGGACGAAACGCGGATCCGCGCGATGGCGCAGGGGTTGCGTGAGGTGGCGGATCTTCCGGATCCGGTGGGACGCATCCTGGATGAGCGGACGCGGCCCAACGGATTGAGGCTGGTGAAGGTGGCGGTGCCGATCGGCGTGATCGTGATCATCTTTGAATCGCGCCCGAACGTGACTGCGGAGGCGGCTTCGTTGTGCTTCAAGACGGGCAACGCGACGATCCTGCGCGGCGGCAAGGAGGCCCTGAATTCCAACCGGTTGATAGCGGACACCCTGGTGTCGGCGGGACGACGGGTGTTGGGTGACCGGTTCCCTGTGCACGCGATCCAGATGGTGGGGACGACGGATCGCGAGGCGGTGCCGGAGTTGTTGGCGCTGACGGAGTACGTGGACCTGTGCATGCCGCGCGGGGGTGAAGGCCTGATCCGCGCGGTGACGGCGTGCAGTCGGGTGCCGGTGATCAAGCATTACAAGGGGGTGTGCCATGTCTATGTCCATGCAGGGGCGGATCTCCAGATGGCCGAGGACATCGTGTTCAATGCGAAGTGTCAGCGGCCCTCGACCTGCAATGCGGCGGAAACGCTGTTGGTGGATCGCGCGGTGGCGGGTTCCTTCCTTCCCTGCATGGCGTCGCGTCTTGCGGGAAGGAACGTCGGGTTCCATGCGGATGCCGCCTCCATGCCGTTGATCCGTTTCGGCATTGGCAATCGGACATCGACGGTGCGGGAGGCGACCGACGTGGATTACTCGACGGAGTACAACGACTACGTCCTGAACGTGCGGGTGGTGGATGGTCTGGACGATGCGGTGGCCCACATCCGGAAGCATGGATCCGCGCATTCGGATGCCATTGTCACCGGCGATGCGGCGGTGGCGGAACGGTTCCTGCATGAAGTGGATTCAGCGGCTGTCTACTGGAATGCCTCGACGCGTTTCACCGACGGACGCGAATACGGGATGGGTGCCGAGATCGGGATCAGCACTGACAAGATCGGGGCGCGGGGTCCGATGGGGTTGGAGGAGTTGTGCAGTTACAAATGGATCGGGTACGGCACGGGTCAGGTGCGGGGATGATCCCGCCCATTGATGATCCACGGGGTGATCTGGCGCAGGAATGCCAGCGGTTGCCGAGGCGTGGCACAGCCTGTCCAACCGGGCCTGCCGCGTGAAACCGGATGCACGGCAGGTTGCCTCCGCCCTTTCATCCGGGGCCCGTCATCGGGTCACGCGCACCCTGCCGGATAACCGCTGTTCGGCGGTTCCAGCGCTGGCACCCAGCGCATTTCGGGCGTTGATGGTCTGAGCCGGACCCATGCAGTCGGATCGGGCGTCCCGGCTG
>CAZDYB010000495.1:0-3921 GCA_964509045.1 uncultured Akkermansia sp. | reverse complement strand
CGCCGCCTTCATCGGGATCAGCGCCTGGCGTCTCGGCCAATGGAACTCCCTTTTCCTCGCCGGCCTCGTCTTCTTCCTCACCCACACCGCCGGTTACTTCGCCGGGGGCCGGTCCATGGCCCATTTCATCGGAATCGGCCGCACTGAACCCGCACGCTCCACCGCCCGCGACCGATGGTTCCTGATCGCCAAGCTTTCCTGGGGCATCGGGTATGGCCTCGGCTTCGGTGCCGGCCTCGGCTTCGCCTATTCCACCCTCCAGACCCGTCGTTCCATCACTCAACCCGCCGGAACCAACCCCTCCAACGACCCCCACGACATCGCCAGATAAATCCGGTCGCCTGTCCGCCAGGCAGCGGATCGCCAGGGCCCGCCCTGATCGCCATCCGAACTCAACGGGCCGTTCAACGCCGCGGCCGACACCGAGAACACGTGCACCACCGAGCCATTCCCTTCCGGTTGGACACAGATCAGGGCGATGTCCTGCCCCTGCCAACGGAACCGGCGACAGCCATAGGTCGGCAACCCCGTGATCGTCTCCGGCAACTCCAACCGCATGCCATCGGTTGCCTCCGCCAAAGCCTTCACCAGGTCGCCCGCCACCGGTGCCTTGAGGTCAAAGGCATGATCCCACTCCACTTCCAGGAACCGGATCATGTCCGCGCGGAACCGGTCCATGTCCGTGAGGGACCGGCCCAGGGGCATCGATGCCTCCCGATTCCGGTACCAAGCCAGTCCACCGCCGGTGAACGCGACCGCCAGGCCCGCCGCCCAGGCAAGAGCGATACGCCGGCGCGATACCGCCGGGAGCGAGGCTCGTTCCCCCGCCAGGATCCGGGCCCGCAAATCCGGCGGCGGCTGAATCCGGGCGATCTGGGCCGCCATCACCCGATCCATGGCCTGTTGTTCCGCCCACTCAGCGCCCAACACCGGATCAGCCCCGGCCACCCGCAATGCCTCCCGGACATCCGCATCAGGATGTGCCAGATCGGTACGGGTGCAGGCGTTCAGGATGAAACGGGCTTCATCAACGTTCATGACATCTGGGATCGGATCGGTTTGTTCTGGGGCAACGGGATCACCTTGGAATCGTCCCGGTGCAGTGCGTCCCGCAACAGCAGTCGAAGCTGGGCTTTCCCCCGCGAGATCCGGGACATGACGGTGCCGACCGGCAATTCCAGTGCCACGGCTATCTCCCGGTAGGCCATGTCCTCGAGATAGAACAACAGCAACGGTGCGCGATAATTCAAATCCACCTGGTTGAGCGTCTCCATCACCAGCGCCGAATCCATGGCGTCCACCATCCCCGGTTCAATCACCGGCAGGCTTCCCTCGACGGAATCCAGGTCGTCATGGGGAAACCGGCGTTCACGACGGTTCTGCGCCAGGAATTCCCGATGCAATGTGGTGAACAGCCAGGCGCGCACCCGGGTGACATCCCTCAATTGATGACCCTTGGTGGCCCAGAGAAAGAAGGTCTCCTGGGTCAGGTCCGCCGCCGCATGCTCACTGCCGGCCAACCCCAGCGCAAAGCGGTACAACGCCCCTTGATAGAGATCCACCAACTCCTGCATGTCCGGCGCCGCCACAGTCCTTTGAGGCTGGGACACCCGGATTATTCCGGGAATATTTTTCCACGTCCCTCCTCCCAGAACCATGCGTCCACTCCAGGATCGCCGGTCCGCAATGGCAGGACTCGTCGTCGCCGTCCTCTCCCTCTCCGGTTGCGTCGCCCGCTCCCCCGCTGCCATGGCCCGCGTCAGCCAACCCAACATGGTCTTCTCCCAGGCCGGCGCCTGGTCCGTCACCTCCCGACTCTCACCACAGATCGAGTCCGGTCGCGCCGGCGTCAGTGGCGCCCAGGCCGCCGGATGCACCACCTGCCGATGAACTCCCTTTCAATCCATGCCGAGCTCCGTCGGATCCTTCTCCACGGAGTGTGCCTCCTCTTCGTTCCCGCCTCTCCGGCGTTCGCCGCGGAAACCCCCGCCCTGGAAACCGATCTCGACCTCCTCGCCGCCCGCGACATCACCCTGCTGCAGGCAGCCACAGGTGCCGGATTGGCCTGGGGCGACACCTTTCTCCGGGCCGGCATCAACGGCGGGTGGATGGGTTTCGACTATCGCCCGGTCGACGCCGACATCTTCGGCTCACCGATGCGCGTGGAGGAATCCCGCGTCGGCGCCTCACTGAGCATCAGTCGTCAACTGGGCGAGCGCTGGACCGGCATTGCCGATGCCGGTGCCTATGACGGATTCAACAGCTATCGCAGCGCCTGGGTATCGACCTGGTACCGCCAGTTCTTCGATGGCCTTCCAGGCCTGCGCGAACCGGATCCGCGCGGTCTCAATGGGAGCATCGGGTTGCGCTGGGAATACCTGCCCGCCCTCGGCGTGGTGCAATTCGAAGCCGGTCTGGCCAGTGACGAAATCGCGCCCGGCTACGAGGAAATCTTCGATGAGTTCGGCGGCCTGCTGGACGTCGCGCCGTTGCGAAGCCGCCTGGCCACCCAGGTCCTCCGGGTCGCCTTTGAGAACGTGCTCACCACCCGGATCCGTTCCCGCGTCTCCATCCGGATGAATGATCAGGCCGAGCGTCGCGCCCGCTGGACCGCCACCGGCGAAATCAACGCCTCGCTCGCCAGGACCTGGGTGTTGCGTCTCGATGGCGGCTATTCCCGCGAACAGTTCCGCGAACAGGGTCAGGGCAGTTTCGAAGGACACTGGTTCGGCGGCGCCCTCGAATGGCAGATGTCCGACTCCTGGCAACTCATCCTGCGCGGCCGTCATTACAGCGATTCCGGCGAAATCGAGAACACCCTTTCCTTCTCCACCGCTGCACCCGGCCTCGATGCGGAGGAACTCGGCCTCGGCCTCCGTTGGTCCTCCGGTGCCCACACCCTCCAGATCGGCGCCGGACCCTATCGTACCCGATACGGACCGGTGACCTTCAACACCACCTTCTTCGGCAACCTCTATCGCGACCGCACCTTCGTCGCCGCCCAACTCTCGTATCGCTGGGAATTCTAGACCCAAACACCATGAAACACCTGTCCTCCCGTCATCTCCTCTCCACCTTGCTGTTGCTCGGTGCAGCCTCACCATCCGCCTTCGCCCAGAACCGGTACGTGCCGGGCGACATCGTCGAGAACTTCACCCTCATCAACCGCGCCACCGGTCAACCCATGCAGTTGACCGACTTCACCGGGCACATCGTGTTCCTCGAATGGTTCGCCCATTGGTGCCCCTTCTGCGTCGCCGCAGCACCCCAGGTCGAGGAGGGCATCATCGAGTACTACCGCGCTCGCAACGGCAACCCCCACGGTGTCCCCATCCAGCACGTCGCCCTCAACCTGCAATCCGACGCCACCACCCGCGATCGCAACGCCACCACCACCTTCATCCAACGTTACCACTTCGACCCCGTCCTCCAGGACACCACCCGGACCCTCGCCAATCGCTTCGCCTCTTCCGGCCAACCCATCTTCGCCATCATCAATGGCCTCACCAATTCCCCAAACGCACGCCCCTGGGAACTCCTCTACTCCCGCCTCGGCTACGGCACCACCCAGTCGCCCCTCGACGACTTCCGCGCCGTCATTGATCAGGTCCAGCCTCCACCCCCGCAACTCCCCCAACTCGTCCTCGCCCCAAACCCCGGCCCGGGCCAGTTCAACCTCCAATGGTCAACCCCTCTCCCTCCCGGTACCCGGATCGAATCCTCCACCAACCTGATCCTCTGGACCCCCGGCCCCTCCCTGCCCGAGGGAACCCTCCAATGGTCCCTGCCCATCGACCCCGACGGCGCCCGATTCCATCGATTGCGTCGGGACCCCTGATGCAACGCCCGACTGAACCTGACGCGCCCCGGGGTGCAACCCGGGTCTAGGGCTCCAGAAGACGGCCAAAAGGGTCAGCTCTA
>CAZDYB010000494.1:0-3930 GCA_964509045.1 uncultured Akkermansia sp. | reverse complement strand
TCACCATGGCCCTCAATTCCATGGGGAGCCTGTCGTCCAAAGGTATCCCGGGCTCCGTCTCCCAGCAGTTGAAGCAGGATGTCATCGAAGGCCGCGGCCTCTCGGAAGCCATGGCCCGGCAATCGGATACCTTTCCCGAGTTGGTCATCAACATGGTTCGGGCTGGTGAGCAATCCGGGGCGCTGGAGGAGGTGCTGCGCCGGTTGGCCGCCCACTACGAGCGGTTCTCCGAGGTCCAGACCAAGTTCAAGTCGGCGATGATCTATCCGCTGTTCGTCTGCTTCTTCGGCTTGGTCCTCATCGTCTTCTTCACAGCTGTCATGCTCCCGAAGTTCACCGAGTTCTTCGAAAGCATGCAGCTCAAGGATGGACTGCCCCTGGCCACCCGCATCGTGATCCAGGTCAGCGACTTCATGAAGCTCTACGGATGGTGGCTCATCCCTTTGGTGGGTGGAGTCTTCTACCTTCTCCTGATTCGATACCGGGCGACCCCTTCGGGCCGACGGCGCACCGACGCCATCCGATTGCGTCTGCCCGTGTTGGGCCACGTGATGCGACTGAACCTCTTCGCTCAGTTCGCGAGGATCCTGTCCACGCTGCTTGCCAATGGTGTCCCCGTCCTTCAGGCCCTCAAGATCACCGAACAGATCATTCCCAACGCCGTGATTCGGGATGCCGTCGAGAAGACCCGGGAAGCCGTGACAGATGGAAAGACACTCGCTCAACCGCTCGCCAAGAGCGGTGTCTTTCCGCAGCTCATGATCGACCTGATCCGCATCGGCGAAGAAACCGGTGATGTTCCAGCCGCCCTGCTCAACATTGCCGAAACCTACGAATCCGACCTCAACGTGGCGCTCAAGGCGGTGATGAATCTCATCGAACCAGCCCTCATCGTCGGCCTCGCCGTCATCATTGGAGGACTCCTGGTGGGGGTCATGCAGGCCATGTTCGCCATCACCCAAAGCATCCAGATGCGATGAGGAGTCTGAGTCCAGTCCGCGCGGTGCGTGGGTCATCCGAGAGGTTCAAGCGAGCGTTCACCATCGTGGAACTGCTGGTCGCCATCGCGATCGGAATGATCATCCTGGGTTTGTCGGTGCCCGTGTTGCGGGAGATTCGTCGCCCACCTCTCACCCAGGCCACCAAGGATTTTCTGGACGCCTGCGGACACGCCCGGATGAAGGCGATCATGGAGCGCGTTCCCATGCAGGTGGTCATTCGGGACGGAGGTGCTGAAATCGTCGTCGAACCAGCTCCACAGGGCATCCTCGGAGCAACCAACGGCGTGAGCGCCGTTCTTTGGGACGAGAGCAGTGTTCACGGTTCCATCTCAGGCTCCTTTGTTCGGAGAATCGAGGACCGGGATGTGGCGTTCGAATCCGTCGTGGTGAACCTGCGGAACTTTCAAGATGCCCCTGCAGCAGCCATCCGATTCCACCCCAACGGGACAGCGGACCAATTCGAGGGCATCCTCAGCTGGCGTCGAACTGAGAAGCGCAAACTGACCGTCGAGGTCATGACGGGTATTGCCAACGCCGAGGACTTCCGATGAAACCGGATCAAAGGCACCAATACTCAGGTCTGCTCGCGTTTACGCTGCTTGAGGTGGCAATCGCCTCCGCTGTACTGGCTGTCTCCTTGTTCGCAATCTTGACCCTCTGCGCGACCAATCTCCGCACCGCAAGGGCGCTGGCCAGGGTGCACGTCGACGCCTCCAGCCTCGCTGCCGAACTCAGTTTGACCAATCGACTCGAAGAGGGGATCGAGAGCGGGGACTTTGGCGATTCTTACCCGGGCTACTCGTGGACCAGACGAATCACCGAGTACACGACAAACGGGCTTTATCTCGTGGAGTTTGAGGTGGCCGGTGGAACAGGACCGAGCCCGAATCGCTCCACCCTCAGTCTGCTGCTCTACCGACCTGATTCCGTGAGGCGTACCGGGCGATGAAGCGAACCCGTCCAACAGCCACCACCCGTGGGTTCACCCTGATTGAGGTGCTCGTTGCGCTGCTGGTCTTTTCCATGGTGCTCACCCTGCTGTACGGCACTTGGCGGATCCTCATGCAGAGCAATGCCGCCGGCCTCAGAATTGCAGCCAATGCGCAGCGAAGCCGGATGACCATCCAGACGATTGAGGAGGCACTCAACTCGGCGGTCTTCTTCAATTCCAATGCACGCCACTACTCGTTCCTCGGTGAAGAGGATGGAAGCTTCTCGGCCTTGAGCTTTGTGGCCCACCTGTCGGCGGCGTTTCCTGGCTCCGGCCACTTCGACGGGCAAAAGGTCCGAAGACTGACGTTCACTGTGGCCCCGGATCCTGAAGGTTCTTCAGCGCTCTTGCTCCAGCAGAACTCAGTCCTGTCTAGCTTGGATGATGGGGCGGAGCCGTTCCCGATCATCCTCGCCAAGGATGTCAGCATTTTTGAGGTGACATTCTGGGACTCCCGTCGGAGCGAATTCACCTCCGAATGGAAGCAGACCAACACACTGCCCACCTTGGTCCGAGTTCTGGTGGGATTCGGACAGCAGTCCCGATTCAACAAACAACCCGCTGAAATCGTCACACGATTCGTTCGCATTCCAAGTGCGGGAGTGGCCGGTGATGCGCAGGCAGGGTTTCCAGGCTCAACAGCTGCACCTCCATTGAGATGATCGGCAATCGCCATACCCCCAACCCACTCAAGGGAGCCGCCTTGGTCATCGTCATGGTGCTGGTTCTGGCGATGGCAGTAATGGCCGGTGCGTTCGCCTATGCGATGAAGGTGGAAACAAGACTCGCGACGAACACCCAATCAAGCCCCGAGCTGGAGTGGATGGGACGCTCTGGGGTTGAGGTCGCGAAATGGATTCTCGAACAACAACGCAGAATTCCCGGAGAGGGTTCCTACGATTCACTTAACCAGTTCTGGGCCAATGGCATAGGCAATCCGGATGCTTATGAGAACCCGTTTCTCGACTTGGACCTGCAACGCATCCCGATAGGGCAAGGATCAATCAGCATCCAGATCGTCGACTGTGATCGACGGATCAATCTCAACACCGTTCCCGAGCCTGTCCTCGAACTCGCCCTTCAAATCCTCGGCGTGGGAGCTGGAGAAGCCTCATCAATCGTCGGGGCCATCGCCGACTGGCGGGACCGCGATGACATCGAGAACATCCGGGGCGGAGCCGAGAAATCCTACTATCTCAGCTTGAGCCCACCGTACGCCCCCAAGGATGGACCCTTCGACGATATCAGCGAGCTGCTTTTGGTCAGGGGCGTTACTCCGGACCTCTTTTGGGGTTCCAACCCGATCTCCAACACCGCGCGGCCCAAAGCTGGACAGGGCGGGCGCGGTCTACCGTCTCCGCCTGAATCAGGGATCAGTCTGGCCGAGGTTGTCACCGCGATCTCATCCGGACGCATCAATATCAATACCGCACCCGAGGCGGTCCTCAGGGTCTTGATGGGTGGCGATCAGGGGTTGGCTGCCCAAATCCTCCAGCGGAGGGCCGGCGCGGACGGAATTGACGGAACGTTGGATGATCAACCCTTTCGTTCAGCCGCTGAACTCCCGGGCGCCGGAGTGCCCTCTGGCAACATGTTCAGTACCCAGAGCTCAACCTTCGAGGTCCGCGTGGAAGCGTCGCTCGGAGGCTCCAATCAACGATACATCGGAGTAATTCGCCGGGGAGGAGGCCGCGACAGCACCATCCTGCTCATGCACCCCGAATAGCCACGTGACCAATCAATGGAAACCCGATCGCAAAAATTTCTTACAATGCCCTTGCCTCAAATCCATCAACCCAGTATTGATTTGCCCGTCGGTTGCGATTCTCCCAAATCGAACGACGGAAGTCTTTGAGCTCCTCGAAAACAGTGCGAGCTCAAAATTTTCGTCCCGTGTTGGGTTGGTCGACGGTTCCTTGAAATTCAAATTGTGCGATG
>CAZDYB010000493.1:0-3949 GCA_964509045.1 uncultured Akkermansia sp. | reverse complement strand
CTCTCAGGTGGCATCCCCGGTTTCTACCACATCCGATCCCACCGGGTTCGATTTGGTTGGACCTGTTGGAGGGGTGGACATGGGAAATGATTTGCAAACGACTCCGCAGCGGAGTGCCTGTCAGTGTCGATGATCTGCGAAAGGCGATTGAGGAGGTTCTGGCGGTGTTGAACGTGGATCCGAAACCACTGGAAGAAATCGAGCCGGGCTGTGCAGGAGCGACAACGCACAGAGCAAGGGAGGAATGACTCCAGCGGTTTCGGGGATCTTGCGCTACCGATCGCCACCTACCCCTCCCAACGCAATCTTCGCATACGCCAAAAGAGCCCGACGGGTGGAAGGCACCATCCAGGATTGCTTCGACAAGCGATGACGCCAACAACGCAACGACAGCAACATTTCTTCGCAGTCCCGTGCCCGGGTCAAATCCCTTACCACTTCCCGAATCGTCTCGTCGTAGTCATGCACCCCAGAAATCCAACAACGCAGCCGGTGCCACCATCGCAGCGGAATCGGATAGAGATGCGATATCGCCAAACCCATGCCCCCACGGGGCCGGCTCGCCTCCAGACGTTCCAACCAACTCAGACCAAAGACTGTACTAGGCCCTCCTGCCACATGTCTGATCTTACGTCGGTGGATTGGGCTGGGAATGGTTAAAACTGAGTAGAGGGAGACAGGCTATTGCGAAAGTCCGTCCCCGAAGTGTCTGTTCCCAGGTTCCCGGGGATGAAAAGGGAGCCAAGCCGTGACCATGCGGTTGGCCAAGGCGATTCGAAGCCGCCGGTAGGGGATGATTGTTTGTCGGGAGACCCGGACCATCAACGGAACAGCGGTGGCCATGATTGGAGTCGAACCGACCGTGAAGCGAAGGTAACGGGGGTTCAGGGCGGTCGAGTGCTTTCAGGTTCACAACGAACCGGGCTCCATCACCTTAATCCCCCGATTGCCAGCCTCGGGCCGACCCGATAGCGTCGCCGGCATGTCGGAAATCGCCGCTTATGTGAACCACGGGGCCGCCCAGATCACGCCTGCGACCCTTGAAAAGGTCCTGCGCAATCTTCCCCTCTGGAAGGTCGAGTTCGCCCAGATCAACGCCCCCCTCTTCCCCCACCTCATCGATCAACTTGAGTTCCTCGCCGATGTCGTCGAGGACGTCGCCGAGGGCGCCTACAAGGATCTCCCCTACGCCGCCCTTGCCGCCGGCGTCTTCGCCCTCATGTACGCCCACAAGAAGACCGATCTCATCCCCGACGGCGTCGGTCCCCTGGGCCATGCCGACGACTCCAGTGTCGCCCGCGCCGTGATCATCCTTCACGAGAAGGCCTTCGCCGCGTACGCCGACTCCACCGGGGTCGAGTTCGATCACATCACCAGCAAACCCTGAACCACCCTTCAGCCTGCGCCGGTCTGCCGGTTCATTCCCGCGCACCGGCCAGGCGCGGATCGTCCAGGTCCAACCGGTACAGGACCTGATTGTAGTCGTACCGGGGTGTCGCCACTGTGCTCGCCGAGAAATCCCGCGTGTACGTTCCCTCGAAGAACAACACCGGTGAACCCTCCGGCGCAAAGTCCACATGGATGCAGGGATTGTAGAAGGTGTGACTGCGATGCGTCAGCACCTTCACGGCAGGGCCCCACGGCCCCATCGGTGACTTCGCTTCGGCATACCAGATCTCGCCCAACGGCGACGGTTTGCCGCCCTTCTGCAGGAACACGCTGACCCAGCGGGCGCGCCACGGATGCCATCCCATCCCCCCGCTGTGGACTCCGTCATGGGGCTTCACCTCCGACCCGTTCCCCGCCTCCTTCAAGACATTCGGCGCCTTCACGATCTTCCACGACGCCGGATCCTGCCACGCTTCAAAGGTCGCCGGGCATTTCAACGTGGGGAACGGATTCGCAAACAGCATCCAGCGCTTTCCCCCTTCATCCGTCCAGGGAACCCCATGGCCACGCGGCAAGGGCGGCGGCTTCAACGCCTTCTCCGACTTCACCCACATCACCTTCAACCGCTCAAAACGTTTCCCCGCCTCATCCCACACCGCCAACCCCCACTCATATTCCTCCAGCACACCCCGGACCTTCATGTAACTGCACACCAACCGCTCCCGACCCTCACGATCCGGCAAGGTCACCATCGCCGTCGCCCACGTCGGTCCTTCCCCGGGCATCGGCGTGATCCCCCGCAATCGCCCGTTGGCATCGCGATAAAACTCGAACCGCATCCGCAACGGCGGCTCCAACCGTTCCAACGGCTGCACCCCCGTCACCGCTCCCAGGCTGTCGAAAATCCCCAGCGGATATCCCGGCAACGTCGTGTCCCCCCAAAGCCAGTGGCGTCGCCCCCCATGCACCACCGTCTGCACGCTGTCACAGCCAAAGACACCGCTCTCTTCCCAGTCCAGGTCCCGGCCCGTCTTCTGACTCTCCCCAAAGATTCCCGCCCCCGTCATCCGCCCCATCCGACGCGACACCATCGTCCGCTCCACCTCCACCCGCAGTGTGCCACCCGATTCCGGACGCAATCGCACCCCCCGATACCCAAACGCGTCCGGCGCCACTTCATAGCCATCCGCTGCCACGTGAAAGAAGGTCTCGCGCCCCAGCAACTCCGGTTGATCCACCGCCACCACCCCGGCGTTGTCACTGATGAACCGGACATGATGCGTCGTGGTCAGCTCCACCAACGGCACCGGCCACCCCGTCCCCTTCTCCACAATCTCGATCCGACACGGTTCCAACGCCCCGATCCACATCGGAAGGCCCAACATCACCCATGCAAATAGCCAGCGCATCCCAGGAGTTCCTCCACCCATCCTGCGCCAGCCCACGCCCTGATGACCACCTCATCATCTGTCGAAAGGCATGTCCCCGCCCTCAGGAACGCGGAATCCATTCCGCATCCCAACGCCCTCCCTCGTCCACATGCCGCATCACCGCGTGCGCAATCTTCCTCTGCCCTTCCCGCTCCTCGCCGCGTCCCCTTGGCTCGGCAGACGAGCCTCGCCGCTCCGTTCCCGCTAACGCCCGTCCCCGGCCGATCCCAACGCTTCCCACGCCAACTTCAACGTCAATGCGAACACCATGGCCATGAACAATGGCCGGATCACCCGCGCCCCATGCCGGATTGCCAATCGGGATCCCATCTGTGCTCCGATCAACTGTCCGGCCGCCATCAGGCCCCCCACCACGAAATCCACCCGGCCCGCGACCAGGAAGAATCCCAACGACGCCAGATTGCTGTTGAGGTTCATCGCCTTGGTGACTCCGGTCGCTCCCCGCAGATCCAGTCCCATCAACAACACGCAGGCCATCATCCAGAACGAGCCTGTCCCCGGTCCCAGGAACCCGTCATAGAATCCCAGCAACACTCCGAACACCGCTCCGAACATCCCCACCGACATCCGCGCCGACCTCGCCTCCGATCCCAGGTCGGGCTTGAACAAGGTGTACAACGCCACCCCACCCAGGAGGAATGGGATGATCCGACCCAGCTTCGCCGGATCCATCGCATGCACCGCCGCCGCACCCGCCACCGCCGAGACAAACGTGATCGCCATCCCCCAACACCATCGGCGCCAGGGCAACAAACCCGCCCGCGTGTAGTTCCAGGTCGCCAGGGCCGTCCCCACCGACGACTGGAGCTTGTTCGTTCCCAACGCCAATTGCGGCGGCAATCCCGCCGACAACAAGGCCGGCACGGTCAACAAACCTCCCCCGCCGGCAATCGCATCGACGAATCCTGCAACCCCTCCCACCACGAACAGCACTGGATAGACCCAAGGTGAACCCTCCACGACCGAAGTCTGACCCCGCTCGACGGCCCGGTGCGAGCCTCGCCCCGCCCATGCCCGCACCCCGCTGAGCGGCGTCGTTCGGTCGCCGTCGATCACCCACACCTCGCCGCCCCCTCCCCTCAGGAGCGCGGAATTCATTCCGCACCTCA
>CAZDYB010000492.1:0-3957 GCA_964509045.1 uncultured Akkermansia sp. | reverse complement strand
GACGGCTTGGGATTCGACGTCACCCGTGACTTCAGCGTCCGGGCGCAGTGGGACGGATTCCCACGAGTCCCTGGCTGCTTGACTGATGACTTGACTCACGCTTGACTTATAGGCAGTGGCTTACGAACCGAGATTCACCATCAGTCTCCGCCTGCTATCGCTGGTGGAGCAGGTTGCGGCACTGCGGGAGCGTATCCAGGGAGCGGCGGTGGAGGTGTCGTGGATTCCGGCCTTGCAGAAGGACACGCTCACCCGCAATGGCCATGCATCCACGGCCATCGAGGGCAATCCTCTGACGTTGGCGCAGGTGCGCGCCCTTGAGGAGGGACGGGAGTTGGCGGCAGCGGATCAACGTTCCAGCCGGGAGGTGCTGAACTACTTTGCCGGGCTGCGCTACGTGGAGAAGCACGCGAGGAAGAAGACGGTGCGACACGAGGACGTCTTCGGTTTGCACCGGCTGCTGGCGGACAAGGTGATGGACCAAGGGGAGGCGGGCCGCTACCGCAGGATCCAGGTGCGCGTGGGAAGGCATCATCCGCCTGCGGCGGCGGATGTTTCCGGGCTGATGTTCGAGCTTCTGGAGTGGTGGAACCAGGGGGCGAGGGAGTTCTCCCCCGTGCTCAGTTCCGCCATCCTCCATTATCAGTTCGAGTGGATTCACCCCTTTGCCGATGGCAATGGCCGCACGGGCCGGGCGCTGGCGCTTTGGGAGCTGTATCGGCGCGGGTTTGACAGCCATCACATCTTCTCGGTGGACGAATACTATTGGGAGGATCGCCCCGGTTACTACCAGGCTCTGGATGCGGTGCGGTTGGCAGGAGAGGACCTCTCCGGTTGGCTGGAGTACTGTGCCGAGGGATTGCGGCACACGCTGGAGCGCGTCTGGATGCGTGTGCAGTCGCTGAGCGTGAGGTCGCCGGAGAAGCTGGTGCTCCGTCCGCGCCAGGAGCAACTCCTCAAACTGCTGCGCGACCACGGAAGCATGGCCCCCGCCGAATTGTGGGAAGCGCTCGGCGTCTCCCGTCAGGGGGCGATGGATCTGTTGCGGCCGTTGATGGAGGGCGGTCTTGTGGAAAAGGTCGGCGGCAAGAAGACAGGCCGCTATTCGCTGATGCGGAGGCAGGCCGACACGTCGTCACGAGTCAGCGTCGGGTACTCGTCGAACACGTCCTCGACGGAGTCGCCCGCACCCAGGAACTCCAACACCGTCTGAGCGGTGATGCGGGTGCCGCGAATGGTGGGCCGGCCGTTGCAGACGGCGGGGTCGATGACGATGCGGTCTTCCATCGCGGAAAACGCCCTGGCGGAGTGGCAGTGCGGGCAAGGACGCCCGTGGGTGTCGAGGGGTTCGACACCGGTCTTCGGCAACCTCGAATCCACCGACCTCGACGCCCTCGTGGACGAACTGACTCCGTTGCCCCCAGAAGTGGATTCCTGTCCGTCCGTCGCCAGAAAGATTTCGCACCCGACGCAGTCCACGAGCAGGATCGCTGTGCATGAAGTCGGCAACCATCACCGCGGTCCTGGGGTTCGTCAGCGCGTGCGTGCTGGTGGCGGCCGATGGCCAGTCGGAGGCGATCACGCTGGATGCTGCGAAGGAGCAGGGGCGGGCAAACTCCCGATTCCTGAGGGATCCCAGGCCCGTCGCGAATACCACTCCTGCAATTCCAAAGGCCAATGTTGCTGAATTCCGTGAGTCGGTGTGGCCGGTCCTGAACAGGAGCTGCGTCAACTGCCACGGCCCGAAGAAGACGGAGGGCAGGCTGCGCATCGACCAGTTGGATCCCGACCTGCTGACCGGTCCGGATACCGAGCGATGGCGCGAGGTCGTTGACGCGCTGAGCAATTCGGAAATGCCGCCCCCGGACGAACCGGATTACGCCATCGCGGACGCGGACCGTGGGCGCATGGTTGATTGGCTGAACGGGGAACTGCATGCGGCATCCCTGGCCCGTCGTGACAACAAGGAGCATTCGTCTTTTCGCCGGCTGACCAAGTACGAGTATGACCATGCCCTGCAGGACCTGCTTGGCCTGCCGTATGCCCTCGCGAACAAGCTGCCCCCGGAAACAGCAACCGAGGACGGTTTCAAGAACAGCTCGGAGCTGCTGCAGATGTCGGCCCGGCAATTCGAGACCTACCGGGACATTGCGCTGAAGGCGCTCGGGCGAGCCACGGTCAGCGGAGAGCGGCCGCAAGCCGTCACCTACATCCTGTCGATTCCCGAGGAGATGGAGAAGGTGGAGGGCAGGAACGCGGCCGAGCCATCGGATCAGGGCAAGCAAAAGGCCAGGAAGCCCAGGAACCAGCAGCAGCTGTTCAACCGGGAGACCGGCGAGAGCGTGCCGTTCACCGCGGGGAAGCTGGCCCCGCGGACAGGCGCGGTCGCCGGGCAGACACCGCCGGTTTCGCCCGTGGTGCTGGTTCTTCCCCGGTCCAGCGAGCTGAAGCTCGATCTGGATCGCTTCCTGCCCGACGAGGGCACCATGCGAGTCCGCATCCGGGTCGGACGCTCCACGATGAACCCTGACGAGTACGCGAGCTTGCGGTTGATCTTCAGCGCTCACACCAGCAATGACGCCAACTTCTCGCAGGTCATCAGCGAACACCCCATCCCCGTGACGGCACCGGGCGACGACCCTCAATTCATCCAGTTCGACATCCAGTTGGGCGACATCCAGCGCAACCCGTTTCGGAAGCTCACCACCCCGTTTCCGCGCCGGGATGAATTCCTGCACGTCCACAATGTCTCCAACGCGGCTGGCGGGGAGGAACCGCTCCAGGTCCTGATCGACCACCTCGAAATCAGCGCGCCGTTCTACGAGCAATGGCCGCCCAGGACCCACACGGACATCTTCATCGAGAGTGCCAACCGGGCAGACGAGCAGACCTATGGCCGCGAGGTGCTGAGTCGATTCCTGACACGTGCCTGGCGTCGACCCGTCACCGCGCAGGACATCAACCGGTTCATGGCCCTCTTTGCAAGGTACCGGCCGGAGTTCCCGACTTTTGAGGAGGCGATGGTGGAAGTGCTGGCGACCGCGCTGGCCACACCGGAGTTCCTCTACCTGACTCCGGTGGAGCCAGCCGGCGACACGAAGTCACCGGCCAGGATCGGTGATCTCGAGCTCGCGAGCCGCCTCGCCGTGTTTCTGTGGTGCAGCCTTCCTGATGACGAGCTGAGGGAACTTGCGGAGCGGGGAAAGCTCAGGGATCCGGAAGTCCTGGCCGGTCAGGTGCAACGCATGCTGGCGCACCCACGTTCCGGTCGATTCTCCCGGAACTTTGTCGAGCAGTGGCTGGGCTTGGATGGCCTGAACAGCGTGACGCATGTCAAGGACGCCTCGTTGAGGGAGGCGATGCTGGAGGAACCGATCGCCCTGTTTGATGAAGCGCTGCGGAACAACCGCAGCATCATGGACTTCATCCATTCCGAGCATGCCATGGTCAACGAGAGGCTGGCGCAGCACTATGGGATCCCGAGGGTCTACGGCTCTCATTTCCGAAGAGTGCCCATCACCCCGCAGATGCACCGCGGTGGGATTCTGACCGGGGCTGCGATCCTCGCGATGAACTCAGACGGCAAGGATTCCCATCCGCTCAAGAGGGGGGTCTGGATGCTCAAACGCATCCTTCACGATCCACCGCCACCGCCACCACCCAATGTCCCTGAAGTGGACCTGACGAACCCGGAGATCCTGAAGATGACCCTGAAGGAGCGGATCATCGATCACCGGAACAAGGCCGCCTGCATCTCGTGTCACGCCAAGATCGACCCGTGGGGAATCGCATTTGAAAACTACGATGCCATGGGTGTGTTCCGCACCAGCATCGAGGACCGGCCTGTCGATGCGACCTCCGAGTTGTCCAATCATCAGGTGCTGGCCGGGATGGACGGGCTGAAGCGATACCTGCTGACGGACCGTCAGGATCAGTTTGCATGGGCGATGGTGCACA
>CAZDYB010000491.1:0-3957 GCA_964509045.1 uncultured Akkermansia sp. | reverse complement strand
GGTGTTGATCCCGGCGTGCCCGTCACCCACCCCGGGAGCCTGTCCCCACAAGTCTACACAGTGATTCCGGGCCCACGGATCTTCGTCCACGGACCAAACCACTCGCGTCAGCCTCCCTGCCCACGATTCCCTGCGAAGCGTTACACCTCACAGATCTGCCGTTTTGGGCCTCGGGTTCTCAAACTCAGGAGCCTGTCCCTTCAAAACCCACAGGAGCCTGTCCCCTCAAAGCCGAAGCCTGAAAGAAACCTCATCATGGCAAAATGGCCCCCCACAGTAAGGCTTCACTCATCCACTGGAGGAGCGTTCTGCGCTTTGGCTGATCTCATCGGGTGCACGCGGGTCCACTCGATCAAGCGCATCACTTTCGAAACACCAGCACTCCCATCAGCACCACTCCAACGCCCAAGGCCGCCATGCTAATCCACAGGGTATGCCCGGGGACTGCATAGACAAATTCCACCCTGTGATCTCCGGCGGGGACCTCCACACCGCGCATGATGAAATTTGCCCTCAAAAGTGGTGCCGCTTGTCCGTCAATCCGTACCTGCCAGTTCGGATGCCATCGGTCGTTGAAAAGCAAAACCGCAGGCACAGCAGAACTTGTCGCCACCAGCACCCGCTTTGCCGAGTACTCCAGGATGCCCGCTTGACCTGGGCTCACCTGGGATGCCGACGGATCTCCGATCTTCTCGCTGAGCCACACCTGATTCCAGGCTCCAAATCCGCCGGGCTTCAATCCGGCCAGGACATCCGCGTCCGACAACCCCGACTTCCAATCGCCATACAGCTTTACCCTCGGCAAAGCCCCGCTGAACTCCAGTAGCGCAAACGGTCCATTCGTCATGGCGACGGCCTCCAAACGCTGGACCGCCTCGACCAACGGCGTTTCCTGGGTCGGTGTCGCCACGCCCGCCTTCACCCCGAGGGCGAATGGCATGAGGACCTTCAATCGACGCTCCACCGGATCAACGACCTGGTTGAGTTGTTCCACGACATCCCGCGCTCCCAAGACATATCGGGTGCCGGTCAATTCCCATAAGCGCGATACCACCCTCAGGTCTGAAGGATTCGCCCCTGGCGTCAGCACAGAGAAATAGGCCGCCTCCAACTCGGGCATCCGAGGCATCTGGGAAATGTCCAAAGACTGGATCCCGAAAAACTGGAACTGGTGCTCGAGCCATTCCTTTTGGAAATACACCCAGGTCGTCGCCGCTTCCCCCGCCACCAAGGGTCCCGCCCGACGTGGGTCCAGGAATGAAGTCACCCGGTATTCCCAAGGCTTCTCCCTTAGCACATCCAGCACAGCATCCGAGCGATACCGCATACGGGCGTCGTAATGTTGCACCCACGGCACATTGGCCCGGAACAGATCCACCATGAGGATCGCACCCAAAACCCATCCGGCCCACGACGCCCGGCTTCCCCCGAACCAACCCACCACACACCCCAGCACCACGGTCGACGACATGGCGAAGAACACCACGGCCAACCAGACCTCCCGCAGGACAAAACCCACTGTCGCCGGTTCGTTTGCGCCGAAGGGAATCTTCGCGAGATGCGCCTTGAGCGAACCGGCGCTGGTGGTCAGCAACAACGCTGCCGCGACCGCCATGCCCAGGGCCATCAACACTCCTGTCACCCAACGCCGTTCACCTGTCGGAGCCGACCTTTTCCACATCGCCACCTGATCCCCCAACGATTCACGGGGAGTCCGTGCCGCCGAGATCGAAGCCCGAAAAAGCACCTCCAGGCCATAGGCAAACAACACCCACAATGCCAGGTGCATCACGTGCAGGAACTTCGACGGCATGCGGATCGTTGAAAAATAGGGCAGCTCGAAGACCACCCGATAGAACGGCGCAAAACGTCCCCAGGAAACCGCCAGCGAACCCACTGCCACCAGTCCCCAAAACCACACCATCCGCCTTTCCCCCGGCGTCAACACCGTCTTCTCGCGCCGCAGCGAGGACGCCAACGCAAGGGTTGCCACCAACACCACCAACACCCCCGCGTACTCGCCCGCCCCGCTGAACCGTGTTTCCGGAGTTCCATCCGATCCCACCGCACCCCAGTACGAACCGCCTCCCGGGGTGTCCATCCGATACCCAAACAATCCCGGCACCACCACGCGCAAGGTCTCCATCTTGGGAAAACTCCACGAAGTCGCGTAGGCCCACCGCTCCTCCTTGTTGTCGCCCTCCTGCATCCCGGCCACGCCAATGATCTGCGTGCTGATCAACGTCACCAACGAGTGCGCCGCCATCCAACCCGCGAACAAGACCACCACCGCCAGGCGCCCACCGCCACGGAGCAGGTCCGTTCCCCAGCCTTTCGCACCCTCGGACCGCATCGCCCACACCTGCCACATCACGAATCCCGCAACGAACAGGCTCAGGATCGCACCCACATCCGCTCCCTCCATCACGCACGTCCCCACAGCCAGGCCGGCCAATGCCGCCCGCACCCAACCTCGCCAACCCACGCCGTCACCCATCATCAATGCCATCGCCACCAGCGCCATCCCCTGGGCGATCGGCTTCGGCGCCAACCCCCAGCAGGCATACGAAACCGCGTTGCTGTTCAACGCGGCCGCCACCCCTGTCAACACCGACACGACCGGCGAAAAACCCGCGCGTCGGCAAAAGAACGCCGCCGCCATACCGAGAAACAACAACGCCAGTGGCGTATGGAACTTCGCATAGGTCACCGCACTCACGGCCAGGTAAAACAACACGGACATCGTCGGAGCACCGCTCGGTTGCGCCCCCCCGATCCAACCGCACGGGAACCACACTGACTGAAGGTTTCCGAACCCTTCTCCCTCGTGATTCTTCAACAGACCCAATGGACCGTCATTGGCGTGCAGGACCTCCCCGGGCGACAGCACCGCCCGGAACAAGGCGAGCAACACCAACGCAACCACTCCCAGCGCGATCCACATTCCGCGCGCCCCGTTTCCACCCGATTCCGTTGAAGCCTTCATCACGTCCTTATCCAATCCGATTCCTCATGAACTGCATCACCAATCCCAACACGCGGAGTCCCAAGCCCGAGTACACCCGCACCCGATCTGCCATCCCCATTCCGTCCATGGATGCCCGGATGGCCGCCCATTCCTCTGACATGTCTGCTCCCATGCGCCGACCGAGCAGCACCAGCAGCAGGCAATGCGACCGGTATCGGATCCAGTCCGGATCCAGCCCGGGTCGTCCCGCGACGTACATGGTGAAATAGTCGTACAAGACGGAGTTGATCCACATCCAACGGCACTTCACGGGTGTGAGTGCCAGGATCGATTCCACCGGCACGGGCAGTTCGCGCAGCCAACGCTCGATCAAGGCCGCCTTGTGGTAACTCGATTGCCCCGCCGAGTAACGGGTGCTGGTCATCCAGTTGTTCGGCACATACAGCAGCGGCGCTTCCACGAACAGGAACCGTTCCACCGTACGCAGCAGCAGGAACCCGGACGCGTAGTCCGGTGTCAGATGCGAGAAATACAGTCCCGTCGGACTCAAAGCGAGTGCCCGACGCACCACCGACATGGGCACGCAACTGTCCAGACCCTTTGGATGCACCTGGAAAAACTTCTGATCCAGCCGGCGAAACATCTCCACCACCGCCCCACACTCCTGCCATCCCGTCCGCGGCCTCCCGGACATTCCCGACATCGTCGACTCCACCACAAACCGCACGTCGTAGGACATCACCACATCCCCATGCTCCATCGCCAATCGGTGCAACGTCTCCAGCGCATTGCCCACCAACCGCATCTTGTCTTCCAGGATCAACACGAACCGGCCACGCGCGGCCCGCAGCGCATTCTCCCAATTCTCATGCATCGGCAACTTCCCGGAAGTCCTGAGGTACCGCACCCGTGGGTCCGTGAACCGCCCGATCACCTCCCGCGTCGCAGAATCGGAATCATCGTTGTCCGAAACCACCAATTCGAAGTCC
>CAZDYB010000490.1:0-3958 GCA_964509045.1 uncultured Akkermansia sp. | reverse complement strand
CGATGCTGGAATCTGGTCCCATGACGCCGCCCACACCTCCATCCTCGTCCACGGAAACCATCTCTATCTCAATTCCGGCACCGGCGTGGACAATACCCACAGGAAGATCCGGACTCCCGATGCCCCCAGCCTCCTGATCCTCGACAAACGCACGGGCAGGATCCTCGCCCGCGACGACGAAGCCATCGCCCCGCGCATCTTCCACTGCACCTGGTCGTCGCCGTCCCTCGCCGTCATCGAAGGCAAACCCCGCCTCTTCTTCGCCGGGGGCGATGGCATCCTCTACGGATTCGATCCGCTGCCTGCGGATCATCCCGTCGAAGGACCCGTCCGACGGATCAAGGCGTCCTGGCGGTTTGATTTCGATCCCGAGGCGCCCAAGGAGGATGTCCACCGGTTCAACGGCAACAAGGCCACCAGCCCCAGCAACATCTATGGCATGCCCGTGGTCCACGACGGCCTGTTATACGTGGCCGGGGGTGGTGACTGGTTCTGGGGCAAGAACGCCGCGTGGGTGAAATGCGTTCGCCCCACCGGCACCGGCGATGTCACCGCCACCCATCTCGTGTGGTCCGCCCCTCTCGGGCGACACACCATGTCGACCCCCGCCGTGCTGGACGGTCTGGTCTACGTCGCCGATTCCATGCGCAACTTCCACTGTCTCGACGCGAAGACCGGTCAATCCCTCTGGACCCAGGAACTCGGTGGGGAAGTCTGGGCCTCCGCCTTCGTCGCCGATGGACGCGTCCATATCGGAACCCGACGCGGGGACTTCTGGATCTTCGCCCATGACCGTTCCCGGAAGATCCTCCACCAGTCCGATCTCGGCGCTCCCATCAGCGCCACCGCCGTCGCCGCCAATCGCACCCTTTACCTCGCCACCATGAAATCCCTGTTCGCCCTCGCCCTTCCCGAGGCCGCCCAGTGACCCGACCCGGTTCCCCCATGAATCCCCTCTCCCGCCACTCCCTCCTACCGCTCGTCCTCAGCTCTGTCATCGGCTCCGTCACCCTCGGCGATTCCCCGCCCGAACCCCGATTCGAAGCCACCACCATCGATGCCAGGGTCACCATCGGATACGGCCTCGCCATCGCAGACATCGATGGCGACCGACGTCCGGACATCGTCCTGTGCGACAAGTCGGAGATCGCCTGGTACCGCAATCCCGGTTGGGAGAAATCCGTGATCGCCCGGAACCTGACCCCGCAGGACCACGTGTGTGTGGCCGCCGCGGATATCGACGGCGACGGCAAGGCCGAGATCGCCGTGGGCGCCGGATGGAATCCAGGTGACACACGGAACTCCGGGGCGCTGTTTTTCCTCAAGCCACCCGCCGACCGCACCCAGGCCTGGACCCCGGTGCCCTTGCCTCACGATCCCACCATTCACCGGATCCGCTGGGTGGAAGACGACGGGAAACGGACCTGGCTCGTCTCAACACCCCTGCACGGCCGGGGCAACAATCCCGGGACCGGCGAAGGCGATGGAGTCCGGATCCAACGCTATCTTCCGCCCACCGACCCCGACGGCGGGTGGACCACCGAGGTCCTCAACAGTTCCTGGCACAAGACCCACAATCTCGATCCCGTGCAGTGGAACCCCGATCCCGCCGCGGAATTGTTGGTGGCGGCCAGGGAAGGCGCCTTCCTGCTCGAACCAGGAAAGCCCGGTTCACCCTGGACCAGTCGGCAGATCGGGTCCGACGAAAATGGCGGTTTCGGGGAGATCCGCGGTGGCCGGTTCTCCAAAGGCAACCCCTTCGTCGCCGGCATCTCGCCCATGCACGGCCATCAACTCGTCCTCCTGACCCCGTCTCCCGGCAATTCCGGCACCTGGACCCGGCGTGTCCTCGACGAATCCCTGGTCGATGGACACGCCCTTGGATGCGCCGATTTCCTCGGGATCGGTCGGGACCAGATCGTGGCCGGTTGGCGCGCCATGAATCGCCCAGGAGTCCGGGTGGGCATCCGCCTCTACACCCCCATGGATACCGCCGGCTCCACCTGGCGGACCTCCGTCATCGATGACAACGAGATGGCCTGCGAAGACCTCCAGATCGCCGACCTGGATGGCGATGGACGGCCTGACATCGTGGGAGCCGGTCGGGCAACCCGGAACCTCAGGATCTACTGGAACCGGACCGGCCGGTAAGGGGCCGGCCCCCCTGCGACTCGGACGGGTTATCAGCGACCCTTGCTCGCCGTGGCGGGTTTTACCCCGGAATTGCCACCGCTCAGCTCAATCAGGTCCAGCAGGATTCGTTCGGCCTCGCGCAGGTGGACATCCAGAGCGGTGCTGGCCTCGGCTGCCTCGGCCTCTTCACCCTCGTCATCCGTGGCATCCGGCTTGGGATCACCCGAGGCATCGGTTGAGTCGGTCTTGGCAACTGCGCCCCCATGACCCGTCCGGATCCCAGCCTGATTGGTGGTTCCTCGGGCCACCGGCGGCGGCAACCCGGGTTGATCCGCCAGCTTGAGCGTCAATTCGTACGTCACCGGTTCCTTGTCGGTCCGAGCCGCCAATTCCTTCTTCCGTGCCTCGGCCCGGGCCTTGTCCGAATTCCGCTCCTCGACCCGTTTGGCATAGTTCAACGAAATCGTCTTGTCCGCCTGCTTCGCCCGGAAGATCTCCACATCCTGCAGGACATAGGACCAGTCCCGATCCGATGCGATCCGGTTGGAGGACCGCTCCAGGAGTCGGCCGAGGAAGGGTTGGATCCGGTTCAGCCGGGCAAACTCGGCCGAAGCGATGGTGTCCCAGGGCAAGGCATTGGTGAGGGCGCTCTCGCCCACTTCCAACAGGTTGTTCACCCCGGGCAACACGATGTCGGGAACCACACCCTTCAACTGGGTGGATTCACCGGATGCACGATAGAACTTGCGGATCGTGAGCTTCACCGCGCCCGGATGGAGCCCGCCATCCTGCGGAAGCAGCATGCCCAGTTCCTGGATGGTCTGGACCGTGCCCTTGCCATGCGTGGTCACGTCGCCGACCACGATTGCCCGACCGTAATCCTGCAAGGCACCCGCCACGATCTCCGACGCCGAAGCACTGAACCGGCTCGTCAACACCATCAGGGGTCCGTCGTAAAGCACCGCCGGATCGTTGTCGTCATCCTGCACCACCCGACCGTTGTACTCCTTCACCTGCACCACCGGCCCGGTCTTGATGAACAGCCCCGTCAGGTTGACCGCTTCCTCCAGGGATCCTCCCCCGTTTCGGCGCAGATCCAGGATCACCCCCTCCACCTTCTCGTCCATCAACTTGGTCAGGAGCTTCGCCACATCCACCGTGGTGCTCTTCCGCACCGTCGCCCGGGCACCCACTCCCACCGCAAAATTCGCATAGAAGGACGGAAGGTCGATCACTCCGATCCGCGCCGATGTCCCGTCCGGTCGCGGCATCTCCACGATCTTCGCCTTCGCTTCCGAATCCTCCAGCTTCACCTCGTCCCGCACGATGGTCACCAGCTTGCGCGCCGATCCATCGCCCCCGGTTGGAATCATCGTCAGCCGCACCTTCGTCCCCTTCGGACCCCGGATTTGGTCGACTACCCGCTTCAACTTCTCGTCGACCACATCCACCCATTCCCCGTCATCGCCCTGGGCGACCGCCACGATCTTGTCCCCCACCTTGATCTGCTTGGACTTCTCCGCCGGGCTGCCTGGCACGACATTGCGGATCACCGTGTAGCCGTCCTCGCTCTGAAGCGTCGCCCCGATCCCGAACAGGGTCAGGTTCATGCTGATGGAAAACGAATCCAGCTCGCTCTTTCCGAAATAGTTCGAGTGGGGATCATAGGCATGCGCCAGCGAATCGAGATACAACTGGAGGACTTCGTCCGGCTCATACTGCTTGAGCGTCCGCAACGACCGGTTGTAACGGCGGGTGAGCTTCTCGATGATCTCCTGGTGACGTTCTCCCGGCAGGACCCCGGACAGATAGGTTTCCACCTGCC
>CAZDYB010000489.1:0-3961 GCA_964509045.1 uncultured Akkermansia sp. | reverse complement strand
GAGCGCGTGTCCGGCGAGGGCAATCGCTGACCGACCGCCTGTTGGTCGGGGGCGACCCCGGGTTGATGCCACACGCAGCGTCCGCCGATCCAGGTGGCGAGGACGGGGCCGGAATGATGGATGGCGAGGTCTTCGGTGTCGGATCGGGAGGCGCGACCGGGGATGACGGTGATGTCGGCGAGACGGCCGGGTTCGAGGGTGCCGAGGAGGTCGCCATGGCCGAGGGCGCGGGCGCCGTTGAGGGTGGCGCGGGTGAGGATTTCGGCGGGCGGGATGGTGTTGTCGCGCGAGGCGAGTTCCGCCATTTCATCGAAGAGGGACAGGGTGGGCGGGAAGGGGTTGGAAGCGCGGGTGGAGGCGAGGGAATCGGTTCCCAGACACAGGTTGACGCCGGCGGCGACCAACTCGGCGGAGGGGAAGCGTTGATGACGGAAATAGCTGTGGGAACGGGGGCAATGGACGACGGAACTCCAGGAATCCGCGAGGAGACGGGCATCGCCGTCCCACAGGTAATTCACATGGACGGCGAGGAAGTCGGGTCCGAGGAGGTCGAGGCGGGCGGCATGGCGGATGGGGGAACCCTGGCCGCAATCGTCGCAATTCCGTTGGGATTCGAGCCAGTCGAACATGGATCCGCGGCGGTACATGAACATGTCGAATTCGGCGCGGGATTCGGCGAGGTGGGTGGTGAGGCGCCAACCGCGGCGGCGTGCGACCTGGGCGGCGAGGTGGAGGAGTTCGGGGACGGTGGAGTAAGGGGCGTGGGGGGAGAGTCCGACGTCGCCGGGTGCGGGCGGGGCTGATTGGAGGGTGGATTCGGCATCGGCGAGGATTCGGGCGGGATCGCGTTGGAGACGGACGCCGGTGATTTCGAGGAAGGAATGGATGCGGACGGGGGATTGGGGCCGGAGCAGGGAGAAGGCGGCGGGGAGGGTTTCGATATTGGCGGCGGTGGTGGTGCCGGTGGAGAGGAGTTGGCTGGCGCCACGGAGCCAGGAGCGATGGAAATCGGCGTCGGACCAGGCGCCCTTGGCGGCCATGATGGCCTTGATCCAATCGGGAAACTCGCGGGCTGGGGCGAGCAGGCCGGCCATGTCGGTGTAATCGAGATGGCAATGGGCATTGATCAGGCCGGGGAGGAGGAGGGCATCGCCGTAATCAATGACGGGAGATGCGGCGGGAGCGGACGAGGCGAGATCGGGCCAGGAACCGACGGCGGCGATGCGGGAGCCCTGAAGGAGGATGGCGCCGTTCGGGATGGGTGGACCGGCAATGGGCAGAACGTGCCGGGCTCGGAGGATCATGCGGACGTGAGGGACGCTGGAGAGGGGGGATGGGCGGGTGACGGCACCCGCCCGGTTGAGGTTCAGAGGGCGCGTCGGCTTTCCTTGGTACGGGCGGCGACCTTGTGGGTGGCGGCCTTGCGCTTGCTGTGTTTGCGGCGGATCTGGGCCTCGACCTTCTTCACGGCCTCATCGATGGCGGCGTAGAGGTCGGACTTCTGATCTTCGGCGTAGAGGTCGTTGCCGCGGATGCCGATGCGGATGCCGCACTTGAACTGCTTTTCGGGGGAATGAGCGGTGTGATCCTTTTCCAGGGTGACGCGGGCGTCGAGAAGCCAGCGGTCGATGTGCTCCAGCTTCTCGATCTTCTCCATCACATGTTTCTCGATGGCTTCGGTCAGGGTGACGTTGTGTGTCGTCAGGATGAACTTCATGGCTGCGGCAAACGTGGATAGGGCGGGGCGTCATTTCAATCCGCCAGTTGGAAGGGGTGGAATGCTGGGCGCAGCCTGACACTGGGTCTGGGAGAGGACGCGATGGGGGGTGTCCTGTGGGACGGCGAACGGAGCTCGCTGCTCCAGGGTGGGACGGTGTGCTCGACCAAAACTTTGGGATGCACCCGCAGGCGAAGAGGGGGCCGTCACCGGGTTGTAACGGGGAAGCGATTGATTCAGGGTGCCGTCATGCCTAGACCAGCGGCCAGCATGGCAAAGATCCTAGTAGTGGACGATGAGCCGGACGCGCTGGAGCTTGTGGGGTTCAACCTCAAGCAGGCGGGGTTCGAGGTGACGACGGCGGATGACGGGACGGAGGCGTTGAAGAAGGCGCGGGAGACGGTACCGGACCTGATCCTGTTGGACCTGATGTTGCCGGAGGTGGATGGGTTGGAGGTGTGCAAGCTGTTGAAGCGGGATGCGGCGACCTCGTCGATTCCGGTGATCATGTTGACGGCGAAGGCGGCGGAGATCGACCGGGTGCTGGGACTCGAGTTGGGTGCGGACGATTACGTGACCAAGCCGTTCAGCCCGCGGGAGCTGGTGTTGCGGGTGAAGAACCTGTTGAAGCGGCGTGCGGAATCGGTGGATACCCCGGAACAACTGATGTTTGGAGAGCTGGTGATCGACATCCCGCGGCATCTGGTGACGGTGTCGAGGAAGCGGGTGGATCTGACGGCGACGGAGTTCAAGCTGTTGACGACGCTGGCGATGCGGCGTGGGCGGGTGCAGAGCCGGGATCAGTTGCTCCAGGACGTGTGGGAGTATGACAACGTGATCGATACCCGGACGGTGGACACGCACATGAGACGGCTGCGGGAGAAGTTGGGTGCAGCGGCGCGTTACCTGGATACGGTGCGGGGCGTGGGATATCGGTTTGTGGAGAATTGAGGCGGGGATGATGTGGCCATCGATTTTGACGGGGTTGGTGTTGAGCGGGGTGATCCTGGTACTGGCGCGGAAGCATCGTGAACTGCGGGAGCGGTTCCGGGAGGCATCCCTGCGGTTGGCGGAGTTGAAGACGCAACGTCACCTGGCGTTGGTCGAGGAACAGTCGAAGCAGCAGGCTTTGCTGGACAGCATGGTGGAGGGGGTGCTGCTGCTGGATCCCCAGGGTCGGGTGGTCCACATGAATCCGGCGTTGGTGCGGTTGTTCGGGTTGGCGTCGGAGGTTCGGGGTGTGCCGGTGGGTGTGGCGTTGCCGGTGCCGGAGTTGGACGGGTTGGCGCGGAGGACGGTGCAGCAGGGGCGGTTGACGGATCAGGAGGTGAAGGTGGGGGAGGATCCGGTGCGGACCTTGCAGGTGAATGCGGTGGCGTTGAGGGATCCGGACCGGTTGTTGGCGGGGACCTTGTTCGTGTTCCACGACCTGACCCAGCACAAGCGGTTGGGGGAACAACGACGGGAATTCGTGGCGAACGTCAGCCATGAGCTCCGCACTCCACTTTCCTTGATCAAGGGCTATACCGAGACCCTCCTGGCCGGGGCGAAGGATGATCCGGATACCACCACCCGTTTCCTCCAGATCATCGACAAGCACGCCGATCGCCTGACCTACCTGATCGAGGATCTGCTCACCATCTCGAAGCTGGAGTCGGGGCAGGTGATCATGAATCTCCAACCGACCTCACTGCGCGCGGTGGTGGACCAGGTGGTGGAGGATCTCAAGGCCAAGGCGGCCGATCGTGGCACCCAGTTGCGGAATGACGTGCCGGAGAATGTCCGCATCCATGGGGACGGCGACCGGTTGCAGCAGGTGTTCGCGAACCTGGTCGACAATGCCATCAAGTATGGTCGACCCAACGGTCGCGTGGTGCTCGGTGCCCGGTCCTTGCACGAGGACATCGTCGAGGCCTGGGTGGCGGATGATGGGTTGGGGATCCCGGCGGAGGCGCGTGAACGGATTTTTGAGCGGTTCTATCGGGTGGACAAGGGACGTGCCCGGGAACAGGGGGGGACGGGGCTGGGTTTGAGCATCGTGAAGCACATCATCCAGGCGCATGGGGGTGAGGTGCGGGTGGAGAGTGAGGTGGGCAAGGGTACGTGCTTCTACTTCACGTTGCCGCGCGTGACGGAACAGTCGCCGTGACCCCCGGAAGCGCGGACATTCCTGTCCGCACAGGGAAGGGGATTGGGGTGCGGAATGAAGTCCGCGCTCCCGGGAAGGGGATGATATGCGGAATG
>CAZDYB010000488.1:0-3962 GCA_964509045.1 uncultured Akkermansia sp. | reverse complement strand
CCGCACAGGCTCCCGCCATCCGGACCACCTCGACCGCCACATCGGACTCGGAAAACAGGCTGTGACGGGAGAAGAACTCGATCCGGTGCCGATACCGGTCGCGGGTCAGGAAATCCATCCGCCCATACACCCCGGCTGGATCCCGCCGCAGGACTTCATCCACCCGGCTCAGTGGCTCGACGAAGTCCTTCCAGTCCAACGCACTCAGGAATCGCAGGCTCGCGATGCAGTGACTGACGGAGACCTGATCCGCCGCCTGCTGCTGGCTTTCCAGCTGGACCAGTTGCTCGATGGACGAACCATTCTCACCGAGTCGCTGCTCCAGCCAGTTCCTCGCCAGGTGCAGCACCGGACTGTGACGCGACAAACGCTGGCAGAATTCCGCCACGAAGGAACTCGACAGGGTCAGGTCGGACTTGGCCATGTCCGCCACCACGATGACCAGGTGGGACGGATGTTCCTCCCCCATCAACTGGAGCCGATCCACCCATTCATCCGCCAGATTCCGATCGCTGCGCGCGATGCCCAGGCGGGTGGCGATGCGCTGGAGATTCTCGATCAACCCCAGACGCAGCATGATGGGCACCGCCCAGAGCTCTCCGAGCTTCAACGAGACCTTCGTCTGATAGTCCCCAATGAAGGCAGCCAGAGATACGGCATCAATCTGCGCGTCCACATGCGCGATCAACTCCAGGACGATGTCGTACACCCGTGGCAGTCCAGCCGACGGCCCCTCCACCAGGCGGGGCAGCTCCCGACTATAACCTCGCGGCAGATGACGCCGGGCCAGTTGGATCTGCTCCTCAACCAGGTAGTAGTTGTCGAGCAACCACTCCGCTGCCGGGGTCACTCGTCGCGTCGGATCCACCGCAAGGGTGGATCGATTGAACGCATGCAATACGGCCTCGTTGTGATCCAACCTCGGCAACAGCCGATTCACACCCCGGCTGGTGACCACCCGATGCCGTGTGGCGATCGCCCGGGCATGGTTGGCCAGTTGTTCAGGAGTGAACAACTCGGCCCGCAAAGGGTGCTCTTCCGTACCAACACGTTCGTCCATTCCATGCCCCAACCAGTTCGCAAGTCCCGACGGCGCAGATTTCATCCTGTTGTCACATCCGGTTCAAAGATTGCCAGCCCACCTCGGCCCGTATGGCCCGCATGGACCAGGAACCGGTATTATCCAGTTGCGGCAAAGGACCAGTCCGGTCCTCCCCCAAGCGGCCCGTCAACCGTGACAACGATCTCGCGGTTGAATCATGCCCCCGGATGGACACCCAGCATATGGGGTGTTCTCCCCTGCTCCCCACCCTCCCACGCCGACCACCCCGGCACACCAGCAGGTTGAGGATCCCGGATCAGCGTCCGGGTAACACCCCATGGCCCACACCCAATCAGGACGTAGTTTGCCAACATCAGATGCCAATGGCCGGACCATCAAACCCGCCAGGGGATCAACCATGCCAGTGAACCCCCATGCACGACGCTCCGAACGAACCCGTAAACGTCATCACTATGATCTCGTTCACGGGCGGGCCCTTCATGGTGGCTTCTGGCTGGGCGGCGCTGCCGCGCTGGCTCTCCTCGCCGTCGCACTCACCCTGTGGTTGCGTCGCTGATCAATCCTTCCCCCTTCCTCCCGATCCCCGTCACACCTCATCCACCACTTCATTCCTTCCCCCATGAAAACCTTGTTTACCGCCGAAGCAACCTCCCAGGGCGGTCGTTCGGGAACTGTTCATTCCCAGGATGGCCTTCTGGAGGTGACCCTTGGCAACCCACTCGAACCCGGCGCCGCCCGACGCGGCCCCAGTCCCGAACTGCTCTTCGCCGGAGCCTACTCCGCCTGCTTTCATGGCGCCGTCGGCAATGCCGCCTGGAAGCTGGGCGTCACCGCCCCCAACTATACAGCCCGGGCAATTGTCAGCCTGATCGAGGAAGTCGGCGGGGCCTACCGCCTTGCCGTGTCCTTGCATGCCCATCTTCCCGGGGTCAATCTCCAGTCGGTCCAGCGCATCATGGAACTGGCTCACCAGACCTGTCCGTATTCCAAGGCTCTGCGCGGCGACATCGTCGTCACGCTGTCAGTCGATGAATGCGCAGACCCAAAGGCTTCATCATGAAAGATCCCGTCTACAAACTCATCGAACTCACCGGCACCTCCACCACCTCCATCGAGGACGCCGTCGACAAGGCCCTGCGTCGCGCCAGCAAGACCCTCAAGAACCTTTCCTGGTTCCAGGTCGTTGAAACCCGCGGCAGCATCGAGAAGGGCAAGGTCCATCGTTGGCAGGTCACCCTCAAGGTCGGTTTCGCCGTGGAGGATTGACCAATCCACAGTCCCAAACCTCATCGCTGATCCGGTCGTCTTCCCAGGGCCGCCGCCAAGGTCAGTGCTTCGCCCACCCGATTCGGGATAGACCCCATGGCTGTGTCACCAGCCATGCATCACCGTCTCTTACCCCCCTGTGGCTGCGGCAATTCCAGCGCAGTCCGTTTCCTGAGGGGGCCACAGCCGGAACTACATCCAAACATCATGAACACACTCGAAATCAAGGGCGACTGGACCATCATCAAGGGCAAGCTCAAACAGAAGTGGGCCAAGCTCACCGACGACGATCTCCAATATGCCTCCGGCAAGCAGGAGGAGTTGCTCGGCCGCATCCAGAAACGCACCGGTGAATCCCGCGAGGCCGTGGAGAAGGCAATCAAGGAATCCACCGATTCCTGCTGCAAGTAGGACCGGGTATAACTGACTCCTGATCTCATTCCGCCAGCCCCCCATCAGCCTGGGACGGCTGGCTTTTTGCTGCATCGAAGGCTCCAGGCCAGGTCATCGGGTTTCACCCCATGGCCCTGGATGCTTGAGTGCCCCAGCATCATCCGGGCCGCACCCCGGGCCGGCAGGACGGGTGACAATGCAGTCTGCGTTGTCCCCGGCCTGCCCACCTCCCGGTCCGGCGCATAGCCTCAGGCAGCATCATGAATCCCATCCGCCACCTCCTCTCCACCCTCGCAGCAACCGTCCTGACCATTCTCACGGCGGGCTGTGACAGACCTTCCTCCACCTCCCAGGCTCCCGCACGGGTCGAGGTCGAGCCACCGCCCACATCCCAGGCGATGACAGACTATACCTTCGCCCAGAAGGCCGAGTTCACCGCAGCCATGAAGACCCAGCTGGCCGGCATCAATCGCGACATGGATCAACTGGAAGCCAGGATCGAGAAGTCGAACGACACGGTGAAGGCCGAGGCAAAGACCCGACTCCAGGCTCTGCGCCTCAAAGCCACCCAGCTGGAGAAGAACCTGGACAGCGTTCAAGACGCCACCGAGTCCACCTGGGACAACGTCAAGACCAGTTCCAAAAAGGCCTATGGCGAGGTCGTTGACGGCCTGAACCAGGCCCGTCAGTGGGTCAGCGACAAGATCGCCCCCTGATCCCCAACAACCCGAGCCATGATCACCTTGCCAAGACATAGCCTCATACACCTCGGCATACTCGTCCTCACAGGGGCCCTGTCTGGCTGCGCCAGCCAACGCTCGACCGGTTCCATCCACGGATCGAACCCGCCCCCGCCTTCCCATGTGCAGGACTCCTTTGGTGTCTTGCAGGGGGATTACGTCCTATATCCCCAACATCGGGTCTATCACAGCCCGCGACAGAAGCACTTCGTGTTCCTGGAGCGCGGTTCCTGGGTGACCGAAAGCAAGCCACCAGGAATCTCCGCCAAACAGCTCTTCAACTCGCCAGCCGTGCGCCTCGGATCCGGCCCACCACCGACCTTCCAACACTGATACCCCGCCCAAAACGTTCCGACACCGGCGGCTTTCATCAGAACCAGGCGGGCGGTCGACGGGTGCCGGCCGGCGCGCTTTGGCCGTAGCCATGCAGTAGGACGGGAAGCGGCGGCGCAGCAGATTCCTTCGCAGGCCGAGGAGTGAGCGAGGCGTCCCGCAGCGCG
>CAZDYB010000487.1:0-3971 GCA_964509045.1 uncultured Akkermansia sp. | reverse complement strand
TTCTGACGTCCGAGGGAAGCCAGTGGGAGTCCGGTCCAGCCATCATGGATCTCCACGCTGACCTCACCGACGCTCGGATCAAGGGCCTGACACGTGGTGAGGAACAGACGCCCACCATCCCGCGAAAACGTCAGATGGGTGGCTCCCTCGCCCGCTTCACTCACCGCCATGAGCGTCCAGTCACGCGCGTTCCACAGGCGCAATCGCCCGGACCGATCCACCGTGGCGAACCGATCGCCATCCGCGTTAAACCCCGATCCGCACGGATCGAAGGCGGATCCTTCCCCCGGAGGATTGAATCGCTTGAGCAACGCCCAATCCTCCACCGACCAGACTCCACCCCCCGAAAACCCGGTGACTGCCACCTGACGGCCATCCGGGCTCAGATTGGCCTGATGAACCGGCAACAGCTCGTTTTCCACGGGCATCTGACGAAGCTGGAGCAGCGCCCCCGATCTCCCATCCCACACCGCGACCCGCCCCGAGAAATCCACGGCCGCAACCCGACGTCCATCCGGGGTGACCGACAACGTCCACACCGGCTGGATCAGGTTGGTCCAGGTCACTTCCAACCGCCGCTCCCGCAGGTCCCATCGACGCACGGTGTGGTCATTCGAAACCGAAAACAGCGTCTGCCCATCCGCCGTCCATGCGAGGTCGTTGACCGCTCGGAAATGGCCGTTCAACCAACCCGTCCGCTCGCCGGTCCGCGTGTCCCAGAGCGATATCCGCGAGTCCACATGCCCCAAGGCCACCGTCCTTCCATCGGGCGACAACGCCGAACGCAGCGTGGTATTGGCCGGGGCCAGGCGAAGGTCCGGCGGATCCACCGGCCAGACGTGCAGGGTGGGTGGCACGGGAAAGTGCCCCGTCAGCGCACTCGCCAGGCGTCCGTCTGCGGTGACCCCCAGACTCGCCCCGATGACAACGTCACCGATCCCCATCGCCTCGGTCGGTTGCCCGGTCCGCCAATCCCACAGGTGGACCAGGGCGTTCCTGCTGGAGATCAAAGTCCGGCCATCCGATCCCACCGTCAGGGTGTTGAAACGGACCGCTGCCGCGGGAAGCGGGTGACCCGATCCGGTATCCCAGAAGCGCGCCTGCCCTGTGTCTTCGCGGAGGGTGAGGAGTCGCGTGTGATCCTCCGCCAGGATGGCCCGGGTGATCTCCGGCCCTTCCGGTGGCGTCTCGAACCACGGCTCTTCAGCCCCCACCTTCCACGCCGCCGCCACCCCGTTCGCGTCCACCGTGGCGTAGTGGTCGGCAGCCAGGGTCAACTCCACCGAACGAAAATGCCCGGCGCCAAAGGGAACCTCGGCCTCGACCTGTCCGGTCAATCCGTTCCACAAGGTGAACCGAGTGCCTTGATTCGCCCGGGTCTCCCATCCCATCACCCTCATGCCATCCGACCCGAACCGGACCGCCTGACAAGGTTCACGGCTTTCAAGGACGCCGATCTCACCGCCCGTCCCGATGTCGTACAGGCGCACCTGCCGGGTACCGTCGGCCACCACCAGGCGCCGGCCATCCGGACTGAAACGGAGGCTTAGGATCCCGGGGAGATTCGTTCCGCACTGACGCATGCGCCGCCAATCGCCGGCGTTCCAGACGGTGAACCCGGGACCGGGACCCGCCGTGGCCAGCCATTCACCCGACGGACTGAACGCGGCATCCCACACCGGCTCCGCCACGGATCCCGTTCGGAACACGGATTCCTGGTTGGTGAGGTTCAACACTTCAAAGCGCCCACCGCCCCAACACGCCACCCAACGTCGATCGTTGCTGATGGCATGGTCCAACACTCCAACCTGCCCGCGCGGCGGTTCGACGTGCCCGGTCCAACCGTTGGTCAACACCGTTGCCTCGAGGATCTCCCGGTGGGCCTGGAAAAGGAGCCGTCCCCATTCCCATCCGCGAAACCGTTCGGGCTGGGACAGCAACTGGCGGCGGGCGGCCGGATGGGCGCCTTCCTCCAGACGTTGTCGGACCAGCCCAAGGACGGCGGAATAGTTGGCGCGCGCCGTTGCCTCCGCCTGGGCTTCCGCCCGTCGCCATTGCCACGTGATGCCCCCAAAACCGATCAACACCATCAGCACGCATGCCGCACTCAGGGCGGCCACCAACGGACGACGTCGAACCCACTTCACCAACCGTTCCCGGGAGGTCGTCGGTCGGGCATGGATGGGTTCATGCCGACGCCATCGCGCCAGTTCTTCGGCCACTTCCAGCGCACTGCCGTAACGCCGGTCCGGATCCCGTTCCAGGCACTTGAGGGTGATGGTCTCCAGGTCCCGCGACAGCGCCGGACGCAACCGACGCGGCTCCACCGGTTCACAGACCGCCGCCGCTCCCAGCGTTTCATTCAGCGATTCCCCCATCGCCGGCGGACGACCGGTCAGCAGGTAGTACAGGATCGCTCCCAACCCGAAGATGTCGGTCGCCGTGCCCGTCGTTCCCAACCGGGAATCCACCTGCTCCGGCGCCATGAAATTGGGCGACCCAGCGCTCTCCAGTGTCCGGGTCGGATCCACCAACGATTTGGTCAGGCCGAAATCGGTGAGCTTGGGATGGTCATCCGGCGAGATGAGGATGTTGGCCGGCTTGAGGTCGCGATGGATGACCCCGTGTTGATGGGCGTAATGGACGGCCCGCGCAATTCCCTCGACGTAACGCACCGCCGTTTCAATTGGGAGAAAACCATCGCGACAGTGCTGGGCCAGGTTGCGGCCCGGCACGTATTCCATGGCGAAATACGGGCGCCCCTGATGTTCCCCCACGTCATGGATGGTGACGATGCCCGGATGGGAAAGCCGGGCGGCAATGCGGGCTTCGCGAAGCAGGCGTTCCCGGGCCTTGGCATCGGCAAATTCACCCGCCAGGAGCATCTTCAGCGCGACCAGTCGGTCGAGGCCGGGATGACGGGCCTTGTAGATGACACCCATGCCGCCGCGCCCGATCTCCTCCAGCAGCTCATAGGGACCGAAATGCTGGACCAACGGCACATCCCTGTTGAACCCCGGGACGTCGTCCGGTTCAGGAATGCCCGGCGCGGTCGGGAAGCCTTCTTCCAACAGGCAGGCGGCACAAAGACCGGCGCTCAGCCTTCGACCCGAGGCGGCGCCGCAGCGCGAACAGGTGGGCGGGATCGGATCCATCACATTCGAACACGGGATTCGGAGGGAAAGGATTCGGAAGGATGCCGGATACGTGGAGGGCGCCTCTCAATTCCCGCGCAGGATCTCGATCAGGCCGCGGAGTTCCCCGGCGACATCCCCGGTCCCACCCACGGTCTGGGCGACTTCATCATGCAGCAATTCGCGGTACCGCCCGCGCAGCCGATGAAGCTGGGACTTGAACGCTGCAAGGGTAAGGCCCAATTGGGCGGCGGCATCGGCCAGCTCCGGTGGCTCGCTCCCGAAACTGAGGAAGGGTTCGATGACCCGGAAACGTCCGCCCATCCGGGATGCACACTCGTCCCGGAGTCGTTGGAGCACACGCGCACAAAGGGTTTCCGCCCAGGTCCGCTGATAGATGCGCTCGGGCGTCTCCGCCGGCACCAGTTCCCCCGCGTAACCGACCTCCCCATGCTCGACGATCAGGGTTTCCAGCGATCCGATGAAGGCATCGCCACCCCGTCGCATGGCTTTGCCCTTGCGCCATTCATCAATCAGGAACCGGTTGATGGCGGTCAGGAGGAACGAACGGAATCGGCCGCCCTCAGGCGTCAGGCCCTGGGCGAAATCCTTCGCCAACAGACGGGCAAAAAACTCCTGGGTCAGGTCGGAGGCATCCTCCGGCGAATGGCCCTTGCGCCGGACATAGGCGTAGAGCGGATACCAATAATCCGTACAAAGCTGTTCCAACGCCGCATGCGCCTGTTCCGCACCCGTTCCCCCAGCCCGCAACACCACACTCCAGCGTGTCGTGACAAACTCGCGCCGGGCTTGTGGTTCGGTCTGGCCTTGGTTCAT
>CAZDYB010000486.1:0-3973 GCA_964509045.1 uncultured Akkermansia sp. | reverse complement strand
CCATGTGCGACGTCACCCAGTTGCTCCATGCCTTGGACGCCGGTGATCCGAAGGCTGCCGACCAACTGCTGCCGCTGGTCTACGAGGAGCTCCGCAAACTGGCGGCGGTCCGCATGGCGCAGGAGAAGCCGGGCCAGACGTCGCAGGCCACCGCCCTTGTTCACGAGGCGTGGCTGCGACTCGTCGGCAATCAGGCCCCGGAACTTCACGGGCGCGGACATTTCTTCGCGGCCAAGGCGATGCGCCGCATCCTGATCGACCAGGCGTCAGAGTGCACCACGGGGGACCCGCGCCGGGCCTTCCTCGATCAAGCCTGCGGGAGCAATGCAGCCTTGCGGGCCGAGGTTGAGGATCTGCCGCACTCCGAGGAGGTGTCGGGCGGCTTCCTCGCAGATCCAAAGCGAGAGACGGCGCCGGTGCACGTCCCGCTGGCCGAACAGGAAGGGGACTGCATCGGGCGCCACAGGTTGCTCCAAAAGATCGGTGAGGACGGATGGGGTGTCGTGTACATGGCCGAGCAGACCGAACCGGTGCGGCGACGCGTGGCGCTCAAGGTCATCAAGCCGGGCATGGACACGCGCTCGGTCATCGCGCGTTTCGAGGCGGAACGGCAGGCATTGGCCATGATGGACCACGCCAACATCGCCCGCGTGCTCGACGCAGGGACGACCGCCTCGGGCCGGCCCTACTTCGTGATGGAATTGGTCCGTGGAATCCGGATCACCGACTACTGCGAGCAGAACCAGCTCTCCACCGCCGAACGGCTCCGGTTGTTCATCCAGGTCTGCCAGGCCGTTCAACACGCCCATCAGAAGGGCGTCATCCACCGTGACCTCAAGCCCTCGAACGTGCTCGTCACCTCCGACGACGGCGTGCCGCTGCCCAAGGTGATCGACTTCGGCATCGCCAAGGCCACGTCCGGCATCGAGCTCACGGACAAGACGCTCTTCACCCGCTTCGAGATGTTCATCGGCACGCCGGCCTACATGAGCCCGGAGCAGGCCGGGTTCAACGCCTCGGACATCGACACGCGCACGGACATCTACGCGCTCGGCGTCCTGCTCTACGAATTGCTGACCGGTCAGACGCCCTTTGACGGCACGACGTTGCTCCAGTCCGGCCTCGAAGCGATGCGCCGGACCCTCCGTGAGACCGAGCCCGTGCGGCCCTCGACCAAGCTCAGCCAGACCCTCATGGCCGCCGAGGTGACGAAGCGGACGGAGGGCGCGGACGCAGCCTCCGCCTCCGCACGTCGGCGGCTACAGGAGCAGGTCCAACGGCTCCGCGGCGACCTCGACTGGATCGTGCTCAAGTGCCTGGAGAAGGATCGGGCGCGGCGTTACGAGACGGCGAACGGCCTGGCCATGGACATCGGGCGGCATCTGGCGAACGAGCCGATCGTCGCCCGGCCCCCCGGCATGGCCTATCGGGTCGGGAAACTCATCCGCCGGAACCGGCTCCCCTTCGCGGCGGCGGCAGTCGTCATGATCGCGCTGGTGCTGGCGGTCGCTGGCGTCCTGTTCGTGCAATACCGCGCCAACCAGGATTTTCGCCAGCGCCTCTACGTGTCCGAGGTGAATCGCGCGGGCCTCGCCTGGCAGGCCGGGCAGACCGAGCTGATGCGCACGCTGCTGGACCGTTGCCCGCCCGATCTGCGGCACTGGGAATGGAGCTTCCTTCATCAGCAGTGCGGCCGCTGGGAACAAAAGGTCCTGCTGCCCTCGACGAATCTCGGAGCCGTCGCCCTTTCGGCCGACGCCAGCCTGATGGTCATGGCCAACGCCGGCCAGATCGAGGTCCGGGCGTTTCCCTCCGGACAATGGCTGCGCAACCTTCCCGTCCCGCACCCGACCCAGGGTCCCTTGGCCCTCGCGCCCCGCGGCGAGCTTCTGGCCGTGGTCGAGGCGGCAGAAATCTGGAACGTGCGCACCGGAGAGCGCGTCGCGGGGATCGCCGGCGCGGGTCGGAGCCTGGACTGGTCCAACGACGGGCAGCGCCTGGCGTTCGTGGCGAACGAAACGGAGATCCGCCTCTGGGATGCGAAGACCGGTCGGCACCAGCCCCTCTGCTCCGCCCCGGCCCAGGTTGTCGCGCTGGCCTTCTCACCCGACGGCCAGACCCTCGCGGTCGGGACCAAGAAGAAGGACATCCATTTACTGGACACCGCCACCGGCAGCGTGCGCCGCACCCTGCGGACCCTGGGGCCTTACTTCTACCGACTGCTCTTCAGTCCGGACGGCCGAAAACTGGCCGCCGCCAACGCCACCTTCGGCGGCTATGCCCGCGATCACCGGGTATGGAATCTGGACGACGAGGGACGCTCGCTGGAGTTGGACACGGGAACGGAAGTTTCTTCATTCTCCTTCAGCATCGACAGCCGGCGCCTGGTCATCGGCGATGCGGCGGGCCTGATTCGAATCTGGGACCTGGACCGGCGGGTGGAGGTGGAGCGCTTTCCCGCCCGGTGCCAATCGGGGACCCTGATCCGGTTGCTGCCGGACGAACGGATTCTCTCTGTCTCCGCGGAGGGCATCTGCCTGTGGCAGGCCGGGCGGCCGGGGGTGATCTCGCTTGCGGGGTATCCAGATGCGTTGCGCAACGTCGCGTTCAGTCCGGACAGCCGATGGCTGGTGGCCGCCGGACTCGACCCTCAAGTCTTCGTTTGGGACGCGCGGGACGGCCAGCGGGGCGGGACCTACACGGGGCACTCGCGGGGGCGGCCCGTCGCCATGGCGGTGAGCCGCGAGGGTCGCGTGGCCAGCGCGGACCAAGACCAGAATGTGCGGTTGTGGACTCTGACGTCCCTCGAAACGCAATGGGGCACATCGCTCGCCCCCGCCCCAGGCCCATATTGGCTCGCCTTCAGTCCCGATGGCCGCCGGCTCTACGCCCCCAGCCAGCAGGAAACGCTCACCGTCCTCGATGCCGCCACCGGCCGGCACCTCAACTCGATCAGCGGACTGGAAAACACGCTCGATGGGATCGCCGTCTCGCCGGATGGCCGCCTGCTCGCGCTTTGCCAGAAGGTGAAGCTGAGCATCCGCCGGGCGGAGGACTTGCAGGAGGTCTGGAGCACGGCCGCGCTTCCGGAACGTTGTGCCGACTTCAGCCCGGATGGCCAATGGCTGGCCACCGGCGACAGCGACAACGCCGTGACCTTGTGGGAAATGGCTTCCGCCGGGCGGGTGCGGCGCAGCCTGCGCGGCCATGCCGGGGCCGTCTCGGGCGTGAACTTCCATCCGGACGGCCGCCGGCTCGTCTCGTGCAGCTCCGACGGCAGCGTCAAGGTATGGGACTGGCGGGCGGGCGTGGAACTGTTGACCCTGACGTCCCCGGGCGGCGGCCGACTCTGGCATGCCGCGTTCAGTCCCGACGGGAAGATGATCGCCGCCGCCGGTGGCGACGGCGTGGTGACGCTCTGGCGGGTCGAGTAGCCCCAACAGCACGCGTCGCGGACGACGTCGGGAGTCTCTGATCAGGTTCGCTACCCGCTACCCTCCCGCGGGGCCAGGCCGAAGACCACATCGAGACTCGTCACCGCGTCTCCTACGCCCCGTAGCCGCCGACGTGAGGAGGCGGACGGCAGCCCTCGCCCACGACCGCCCCTGGCTCACGCCGCCACGCGGCGACGCCACACGGTGCAGCCCACGGCCAGCAACAGGGCGCCCACGGCGGCCACAGGCGAGGCCTCCGGCACCTCCGCCAGGTCCACCAGGAACGCCTCCGGGGCTCCATTGCGTTGTCCGTAGCCCACCAGATACCGCCCGTCCGGAGAGATGCCCCGGGCTGTCTCCAGGCTATCCCAGCCCGTCAAGTCCACCCCCCTGGCTGACAACAACGTTGACAGGCTCAACATCCCTTCATCCGGCGTCCACACGAACGCCTCATCGCCGCTCGCGGAACTGCCTATCCCCACGACCACGCTCCCGTCCCCGGACGCCCCAAAGGCGAAGCTATAGAAATTGACCACGCC
>CAZDYB010000485.1:2214-3978 GCA_964509045.1 uncultured Akkermansia sp. | reverse complement strand
ATCGGATCGGGGCGCGGATTGGCGACCTGCGGGGCGGGCCGCGCGGATACGATCACAACTTCGTGCTGCGGGGGGAGAAGGGCACGTTGAGACTGGCGGCCCGTGCGGTGGATCCGGAGTCGGGTCGGGTGATGGAATGCTCGACGACGGAACCCGGTGTGCAGCTTTATACTGCGAACCATTTCGGGGGGCGTCGTGAGGATCCTCCCAACTGGGGCAAACATCCGGCGTTCTGCCTGGAGACACAGCATCCGCCGGATGCTCCCAATCACCCGCATTTTCCGTCCACGACGGTGCGTCCGGGAACGCCGTTTAGATCCACCACCGTGTTCCGTTTTTCGACCATCCCATGAAATGGAGCGCGCGTGCCGGTTGGATGTGGCTTGGGTTGTGCCTGGGTGTGGTTGTCCGGATGGATGCCGCGGAATTGCCGCCGCGCGCGTCGGGCTTTTCCATTCCCCAGATTGATCTCGCGGCCGATACGTCCCGCCAGATCGTGGTGGATCGGGAAGCCAACCAATACCTGGGACATCCCACCACGCTGCTGTTGGAGGATGGTCAGACCCTGCTGTGCGTGTATCCGCAGGGACACGGCAAGGGACCGATCCGGTTGCGACGGAGTCGGGACGGCGGCCGGACCTGGTCGGGCAACCTGCCGGTGCCGGAGAACTGGGCGACCTCAAAGGAGACACCGACGTTGCATCGCGTGGTGGATGCGTCGGGGCGACGTCGGATCGTGATGTTCTCCGGGTTGAATCCGGTGCGGACGGCGATTTCGGAGGATGATGGCGGGACGTGGACCCCGCTCATGCCGGCGGGGGAATGGGGCGGGATCGTGGCGATGGGGAGCGTGGAACCGGTCCGCGGTCAGGCCGGGGAATACCTGGCGTGGTTCCACGACGACGGACGTTTCTTTCTCCCGACGCCGATGGTGACGCGACCGGTGACCTTCACGTTGTTCCAGAGCCGGTCCCGGGACGGAGGATTGAGCTGGGGATTTCCCGAGGTGGTGTTGTCGCGTTCAGACCTGCATCTGTGCGAACCGGGCGCGGTCCGTTCACCGGACGGACGGGAGATCACCCTGTTGCTGCGGGAGAATTCGCGGCGCCGCAATTCGTGGTGGATCACGTCGCGTGACGAGGGGCGGACCTGGAGTGAGCCGCGGGAGTTGCCGGGATCATTGACGGGAGATCGGCACGTGGCGCGGTACACGCGGGATGGACGGTTGTTCGTCTCGTTCCGCGACATGGGAAAGGGTTCAGCCACGCGGGGTGACTGGGTGGCGTGGGTGGGGCGCTACCAGGACATCGGTGCCGGACGCGAAGGACAGTATCGGATCCGCCTGATGGACAATCGGCACGAGTTTGATTGTGCATATCCGGGGGTCGAAGTGTTGCCGGACGGGACGGTGGTGACGTTGACCTACGGCCACTGGACGGAAGGTCAACCGCCCTACCTGGTCTGCCTGCGATTGGACATGGCCGAGATGGATCGGTTGGTGAAGGGTCGGTGAGGGTTGAGGGGACGGAGCAGCGTCACCGGGATGGTTCAGTGGGACCCGGCGGTCGAGTACGAGTACGCGTACGCGTACGATGCCCGGATCCACGATTGAACAAGTACCCACGTGCGGCTTCGCCCCCATCGCTCCGTGTTCCCGTCCCGTTCCCGTACCCGTTCCCGTACCCGTACCCGTACTCGTACTCGTACTCGTACTCGTACTCGAAATGCGTTTTCCGGAATCCGAATTCCGATGCCCATCCCGGA
>CAZDYB010000485.1:1771-2114 GCA_964509045.1 uncultured Akkermansia sp. | reverse complement strand
AGACGCGCTGGGATGGTTCAGTGGGACCCGGCGGTCGAGTACGAGTACGCGTACGAGTACGATGCCCGGATCCACGGCTGACGACGCACCCTCGAGCGACCCAGCACACGATCCACTCGAACTGATTCCGCGGATCGCGCCGGTCCCGTCCCCGTTCCCATCCCCATGCTCGTGCTCGTACTCGGAAGACGCTTTCCGGAATCCGAATTCCGATGCCCATCCCGGAAGACGCGCTGGGATGGTTCAGTGGGACCCGGCGGTCGAGTACGAGTACGCGTACGCGTACGCGTACGATGCCCGGATCCACGGGCAGTTCGATGGCGGGTGCCGAAGGCTGTCGCTC
>CAZDYB010000485.1:0-1671 GCA_964509045.1 uncultured Akkermansia sp. | reverse complement strand
AGGATTTCGAGGATGGCGATGCGATCCGAGGTGGAGAGGCGGGCCCAGGTGGGAGAGGTGTCGGCGCCGGAAAGCACTTCATACATCCGTTTGTAGACCCGTTCACGAAGCGGGTCGGGGAGTTGAAGGAAAGGTTCGGTCTGGATCAGGTAACTGCACGGGTACTTGAACAGCCGGGTTTGCAGATCGAGATCGCGGAGGGAGCGACCTTTGGGATCCCGGGGGCCACGGGCGGTGAAGTCGCGGACGAAGGCGGGGTCGCCCTCGACAGGGGCAGTGAGGGGAAGTTCCTCGGCGAGCAACAGATACTTCACGAGGGCTTCGGTGGCGGTCTTGAGATAGTTGACGTGGCCATAGGCACCGAGCTGGAGCCGGGCTTCATAGGCCACCCGGGTGAGGAAGTTCTGACCATGGGTCTGATGTTCCATCACCATCAGCGCCACGATGTCGCTGCCGGGCGCGGGGAATCGGGCGGGATCGAAGAAGCGTTCCAGTGAAGTCAGGTTGCCGACGTGATTGGGTTCGGATTCCTGTCGGGCGAAGGCCGCCTTGCCCACGAGATTGCCGCGATGCGGTTGATCGCCATGGGTGCCGGTGACGAACCATCCGCCCCACCGCTTTTCGAGCGGGGTCCGATGATTGATGGGATCGACGCCGGTGAGGAGATCGACCCGGCCTGATTCGTCGGTCTGGAAGGAGCGCACGAGATGGCCGGGGATGCCCATGGTCTTGGCCGAGGCATGGCACTCGGTGCAGTTGTCGGTCCGGACAAAACGCGGACGGTCGGTGGTGGCCTGGTCGAGGGTATAGAACACGGCGCCGATGCGGGGATCGACGGAGGTGAATTCGAGGAGATCCGCGCCGGGGATATAGCCGACATAAGCGGAATCGTTGAAGTAGAGGGCGCGTGGGTTGTGGGGACTGATGCGGTCGCGTTGGAACGAGGTCTTGGAGAAGACGAGCATCTGGGACGAGGTGGAGATGCCGAGTTCGCGGAGGATGGCGGGGAGATAGCCGAACCGGCCATCCTTGGTGAGGGTGACTTCGCCGCGATCGATGCGTTCCTGCAGACGGGCAACCGGGCCGGTGTCCGCGGTCTTGGCGTAGCCGAGGAGATCCTCGTCATAGGGCAACAGGTGGGTGCTGCCCTGGAAATCGCCCCGGAGCGACAGGGCGAACATCACGAGCAACAGCGGCCCGAAGGAAAGTGGGGAGAGCGCGAACGTTCTCATGGGAATGACTTGGACCATGCCGGATGAGAGGCGGGTGGGCGAACCTTCCGTTGGCGCAGGGTGGGCGGAAATTGTGCGGGACCAATCTACCATTCCGGGATCTTCCCCGCGGCACCATCACCCGAGATGCTCATCATTGGGCCATGACGTGGTCCCGGGCATCGTGCGCGTACGCGTACTCGACGACTGGGTCCCACAATCGGGATCGCGGCACGGCATTGGGGATTGGTATCGGCATTGGGTTCGGGGCGGCGTTTTTCGAGTACGAGTACGTGGGGCGGGGGTGGTCTGAGGGATGATTTCGAGTGATTGTGCGCGGAGCCGCATGGGCGTGGTGCGAGGTCAGTCGTGGATCCGGGAATCGTACTCGTACGCGTACTCGCACTCGACGAATTGGCTCCCACAATGGGCATCCCGATGGGTCATCGGGGATTGGTGT
>CAZDYB010000484.1:0-3979 GCA_964509045.1 uncultured Akkermansia sp. | reverse complement strand
CGCCCTCGCCTCCAAGGCGACCGGATTCCCCATCGCCAAGATCGCCGCCAAACTCGCCGTCGGTTATCTCCTCGACGAGATCCGCAACGACATCACCCGCGAAACACCCGCCTCCTTCGAACCCACCATCGACTACGTCGTCACCAAGGTCCCCCGGTTTGCCTTCGAGAAATTCCCCCAGGCCGATCCCACCCTCACCACCCAGATGAAGTCGGTCGGCGAAGCCATGGCCATCGGACGCACCTTCAAGGAAAGCCTCCAGAAATGCCTGCGCTCCCTCGAGATCGGCCGCAGCGGCCTCGGTGGTGACGGCAAACCCTGGCGCGTCGGCACCGAACTCTACGGCGACTGCGATCTGCTGCCCCGCGATGTCATCGTGCGCAAACTCTCCGTCCCCAACGCCGAACGGGTTTTCTTCATCCGCCACGCCTTCCGCGCCGGGTTCAGTGTCGAAGACATCTTCCAACTGACCCACATCGATCCCTGGTTCCTGACCCAGATGCGCGAGATCGTCGACATGGAGCAGGAATTGGCCAACAGCGTCGCCTGATCCGCCAGGCCCGTCGGGCCCTCTTCCGCCATGCCCGATGTCCAGTTGACCGAGGCTTTCTTCCAGAAGACCGCCGGATGGGAGGCCGTCCAGAACGCCAGGCTGCTCCTCGCCTCCGGCAAGGTCCTCTCCTCCAACTGGACCCCGCCCCTCCTCAAGGGGGTCGTCCAGGCCGGTGACAACTCCTACCGCGCCCATCTCGTCATCAAATCCCCACTCGAGGTCGACAACCACTGCACCTGTCGTCAGGCCCGCGAGTTCGGCACCATCTGTCCCCACGTCGTCGCCGTCGGTCTGCATTGGCTCAAACCCAACCCGGCCCCGTCACCCGCACCCGGCCAATCCACACCTCCATCATCCCGGCCAACCTCCCCACCCCCCGCAACCGCACGGCCCGTTCCCCGCAAGGACCCCATCCGATTGCGTCGCGATCCCGCCGCACCCCGCCTGACCGTTCATGTGGTGTTGCCACCCAACTTCCAGGATTCCCTCCAGCGCGGTCGCGTCCTGCTCGTCCTGGAAGGCGTCCTCAACCGGGAACGCGCCCCGCTCGACACCTTCGTCCGACGCGGCGCCTTCAGCCTGTCTCCCGAGGACGAGGCCCTCGTGTCCGCAGCGGAACTGGCAGCCGGAGGGGATACCCCGGGCATGATGCAACTCCCCGCCCGGGACCTCGCCCCCATGCTGGTCGCACTCGGCGATTTTCCCCGGATCACCCTCGGCCGTTCCCAGCCGTTCCGGATCGGACGCGATCCCGTGATCCTGCCGTTGAAGGCGACGCTCCAGGACGACGGCACCATCGCGCTCACCCTCCAATCCCAGGCCCGCCCGCAGGTCGTGCTGCCGATCGACGGTGCGCTTTGGATCGTCCAACCCGGACCGCCTCCGACCCTTGCACCGCTCGGGATGTCCGGTCCGGCCCGGGAAGCGCTCCAACGTCCGTTGACCATTCCGCGCACCCAGGTGCCCGCCTTCCTCTCCCAGGATTGGCCTGCCATCGCCGCTTCAGGACGGGTCGATGCCAACTTCTCACTCACCGATTTCGAACTGTCCCCCCAGCCCCCCCGATTCCATCTCGAACTGGCCGGTGGCCTGGCTCAACTCACCGCCCTCCTCCAATGCGCCTACGGACCGCGCATCATGACCGTCGGCGTCACACGGGCCGATGAAGCCGCCTGGTTGCCCGATCCCGTCCATCCGCGTCGCTACTCGACCCGCGATCTCGGCGCCGAACACACCGCTTTCCAACGCCTGCGACAGGCCGGCTTCTCCGGTCCGGATGCCCAGGGCCGATGGCAACTCCAGGGTCAGGATCGGGTCCTGGCCTATTTCTCCCAGGTGCATCCCCGACTCGAAAAGGAATGGACCGTCCATCTGGAGGAACGCCTCGAACGTTCCACCCAGGCGACCTTTGAACGGGTCACACCCCAGCTCCGGATCACTTCCAGCGGAGAGCAATGGTTCAACCTCGAGGTCTCCTACGCATCCAACTCCGGCACTCCCGTTCCCGCCGCCGAAATCCAGCAACTCCTCCGCGGCGGCTCCCGTCGTCTCCGCAACGGCAAACTCGCCCTCATCGATTCCGGTGCCGTCGAGGAACTCCAGGAAATCCTCGTGGACTGCGCCCCCGATCAGGGCGGTGGAAGTTCCCCCGATTCCATCCGGTATCGGATGGGCAATGCCCAGGCCGGGTTCCTCGACGCCGGATTGCGTCAGGCCGGCCTCAGCCTCCAGGCGCCCGCCCCGTGGCAGCAACAGGCCCGGGCCACCTCCGGTTCCGTCGACCTCCTCTGTCCGCCCCTCGGAGATCTCGACCCCATCCTGCGCCCCTACCAGAAGCAGGGTGTCGCCTGGCTCCGGTTCCTTCGCGAAAACCGCTTTGGCGGGGTGTTGGCCGATGAAATGGGACTGGGCAAGACATTGCAGGTCCTCGCCCATCTCGATGCCACCCGTCGCGTCGCTCCCGCTTCCTCCCATCGCCCCTGGCTGGTCGTCTGCCCGACGTCGCTCGTCTTCAACTGGGCGGCTGAAGCCGCCAGGTTCCTCCCCGGACTCCGGGTCCTGCGCCTGCACGGCCCCGATCGGCATCGGCACTTCGAGAGGATCTCCCAATCTGATCTGGTGATCACCAGTTATGCCCTGATCCAACGCGATCTCGACCGCCATCGGGACCACGAATACGACACCGTCGTCCTGGACGAGGCCCAGCACATCAAGAACCGGTCCACCCGCAATGCCCAGGCGGTGAAGAGTCTTCGCTCCGGACATCGCCTGGTCCTCACCGGCACCCCGCTCGAGAACTCCGTCCTCGATCTCTGGAGCATCTTCGACTTCCTCATGCCCGGTTATCTCGGCAACGCCGATGACTTCCGGGAACGCTACGAATTCCCCATCGCCCGCGAACGCGATGCCGCCACCATGGCCCGGTTGTCGCGTCGCGTCCGACCCTTCCTCCTGCGCCGACTCAAACGCGAGGTCGCCGCCGATCTCCCGCAACGCCTCGAACAGGTCAGCTACTGCGAACTCACCGAGGAACAGGCCTCCATCTACGAACAGTTGCTCGGCGCCACCCGACGCGAAGTCGAACAGGCAGTCGGCGCCCAGGGCCTCGCCAAGAGCCGCATGATCGTCCTCACCGCCCTGCTCCGACTTCGCCAGGTCTGTTGCGATCTCCGTCTCCTCAAACTCCCCGCCACCGCCTCCGAGGAAGATCCCGTCGCCGAAACCGATCCGGAATCCGTCCCTCCCGCCGGCGCCCCGCCCGAGGGCACCAGCGGCAAACTCCAGATGTTCAGCGAACTCCTGGACGAGGTCCTCGACGGTGGACATCGCGTCCTCGTCTTCAGCCAGTTCACTTCCATGCTGCGCCTGCTGCGGGAGGAACTCGAACGGCGCGGCCTGGATCATTGCCTGCTCGACGGCTCCACCCGCGACCGCGCCGCGGTCGTCGAACGGTTCCAGAAGGACGCCTCCATTCCCGTCTTCCTCATCTCGCTCAAGGCCGGTGGCGTCGGCCTCAACCTCACCGGCGCCGACACCGTCATCCACTTCGATCCCTGGTGGAATCCCGCCGTCGAAGACCAGGCCACCGACCGCGCCCATCGGATCGGCCAGACCCGCGTGGTCACCAGCTACAAACTCATCACCCGCGGCACCGTCGAGGAGAAGATCCTCAGTCTCCAACAACGGAAACGCGACGTCATCGCCGCCACCCTCACCGGCGAGGACGTCTTCACCAACAGCCTGGGCTGGGACGAGATCCAGGAACTCCTGTCGTGATCAGCCGCAGATGAAGGTTGAAGCCGCAGATTGCGCAGATTGCGCAGATTCTTTGGGATGCCGGAAGACACGAAGCCCGCTCCACTTCCTCTTCGTCTGCGTAATCTGCGCAATCTGCGGCCAGCCCAGCTCCGACCTCAACCCCGGAGG
>CAZDYB010000483.1:0-3992 GCA_964509045.1 uncultured Akkermansia sp. | reverse complement strand
TGCCGGTGACTTCCAGTTGACGATCCGCCGGTGAAGGAACGCTTGGATCGGGTCAGTTTGGGTCAGGGGTCAGTCCTCACCATTGACACACCAGGTCCGGGTCTCGGACTGGCGAATCCAGTTCTCGCTGTCTGTGGATCGGGTCTGCAGGTGCGATATATCTCGTGATGAATCGCGGGGATCGGCGGGAACCGATCGTTGGCGATAACCACGATGGACAGCGTTTCCCGGAAACCTGCGGGGACACCTGCGCCAGGACCGACTCGCGGACAGGGAGCAGCTTTCCGCAGGATCTGGCGGCGGCGTCCCGACCGCTGACAGCGGGTCGCCCAGACGCCATCCGCTTCGATCAGGGTATCCGGACGCGGAAGAAGTCCAGGGCGTTGGTCGGGGAGAGCGTGTAGGGCGAGGCAGCGTCCGCCAGATCGGACCAATCGCCCGCCTGGCCATCGGGGCCCAGCACCGTGCCGGACTGAAGGATGCCGTGAGACCAGTTCAGGGTGAGCCCGGCTTCGGAACGGTTGATGCTAAGGGGCAAAGCCGGCGGCATGGAGATCGGCCACCTGCTCGGCGGACAGGGCCTTTCCGAAGAGGGCCACTTCATCCATCCGGCCGGGGAAGAAGGCGGCCCAATTCGAAATCTGCCCCAGGGCGAAGGGCAGGTCCGGGTTGTTCAGGTTGCCCGGCCCGATGTCCCCCGCGGCCACCTGCACGCCGTTTCGGTAGATTTTCGTCCACCCATTGCCTGTGGTGTTTAGCCCCGGCCCCGCTGCCGGATCACCCCGGCAGGAGACCACCACCTGCTGCCACTCGTTGAGCGTCACCACGCGCGGACGGGTCTGCACCGTGCCTTGGCCACCGACGATTCCCAGCGAGGTTTCCAGGCGCAACGTGCCTTCACCCACCGCGCTGAAATCGAACAGCCATCCCTTGGCCCAGTCATAGCCGCCCTTGGTGGCGATGCCCGATTGGACAAAGGCCGAGGGATTGATCCAGGCCGCGACGGTGAAGTCGCCGGTGCCCACATCCCAGGCCGGGTTGTGTGGCGCCACGACTGAAGCTGCCCTACCAAAGTTGACGCTCCTGCCGGTGTTGGGCGTGGCGCCAGGTGCGCCCAGGCGCGCGGCGCCGACGAAGTTGCCGGAACTGGCGGTGACGAAGTCCATCGCGGCCACTTGTTCGGTTTCATCCAGCGGCCAATAAGCGAGCGGGCCCAGAGCCACTGCGGCAGCTTCGTAACTGTTGGTGGCGGGCACACGAACCGTCACCGTGGCCACTTGGCTGGTCACGGCTCCGTGCGGATTACGCACCACCACCCGCCATGGACCGGCGGCACTCGCTGTCACTGGATCCATGGAAACGGCCGAGTTGGTGGCGTTGGGCACCGGTTGCGTGTGCTGCTGCCATTCGAAGGTCAGGGGCTCCACCCCAATGGCGCGCACGCCGAGTCTCAGTGTTGACCCGACATAGCAGGTGGCGGAGTCCGGTTGCTCCAAAAGGACCGGTTCTCCACCCCAGGCGGTCGTAGGCATTCCACCCCAGTGCGCCAACCACCCCCCCTTGGAGGCGAGGGCAAAGATTCGCGGCGGCACCGAGTAATCCCCGCCCGCGTGCACGAACCGCCCGCCGAAGGGCCGGGCGGTTTCGGGGGCGTTGCCAAGGAAGTAGAGATCCATCGCAGCACCGTGAAGGTCGCCTAAGTAGCACCACGGGCCGAAGCCACATACCCAATAAGTGTTGTCAAAGGCGGAGTCCCCAACCCGGCGAACCCCCCGGCCGACGAGCACCGTTTGCAGGCCTGCCCTCCAGAACGCACCCTCGCCAATCTCCACGACGCCGTCAGGGATGGTCACGTGTGAAAGCAAAGAACACATGGCGAATGTGTAGGGTTCGATCCTGGTCAGGTCCGATGGAAGGGAGACCGCACTCACTTTGCTGCCGGCGAACGCCGAGCTCTGGATCTGGGTCACGCTGCCGGGAACATCATACGCTCCCGTTTTGCCGGCCGGAAATTGCAGCAACGATCTCAGGTCTCGATCGAACAGCACGCCGTTCACGCTGAGAAACACGGGGTTGGCCTCGGCGACCTGTATGGACACAAGCGTGACACAGTCGGCAAATGCCCCGTCGCCGATCCCGGTCACGCCGGCGGGGATGGTCACCTCGCTCAGCGCCATCGTTTGGAGCGCACCATTGGCGATCGAGCGCACGATTCGGCCGTCCAGCTGGCCGGGTATCTCCAGCGCGATTGGGGCAGGCGGAGGTGTGCCAGAGCCGCCGATATACCCGTAGTCGTGACCCGTAATCATCGCATGGTCGTTGATGATCAAGTATCGCAGGTGTGTCGCAGGATCCAACCGCCCGGACCCGTTGCAGGTCTTCAACAATTCGGGCTGCAACCCCTCGCTAACGGTCAACCGCTCAAGACCTGGCGAATACGCGAAGGCGTTCTCGCCCAGTTCAGCAACACCGGCGGGCACAACAATGTGGTTCACTTGATTGCAATACCAGAAGGCCAGCGCCTCGATCCGCGTCACGGTGTCGGGGATCACGTAGGTGTCTCCTGTCCACGCCTTCGGAAAGCAAATCAGCCGCGTCTGATCCCGGTTGAACAGGACACCGTCCCGGCTGCTGAATTCCGGATTTCCTTCCGTCACGGTGATGGATTGAAGCGATTCAAGGTACCACTGCAGTGAATCGCCCACGGAGGTCAGGGTGGCCGGCAGGCTTAGGTTGGTGATGCTGCTTCCGGACCAGGAAAAGTAGATGTTGATGTGGGTGACTGGCAGGCCTTCGATGGTCTCCGGAATCACGACCGAACCTTCCCGCCCTTCGTATCCCGAGATCGCGATTGTGTCTCCTTCCCGGGAATAGGTGAAGGGGCCCCAAGTCGCCGCGGAAAGCTGGAACCCGGGCAACAAGTGCAGCGTGACCAGGACCAGCAGCAGCCGTCGGCAAAGTGCGCCTGCGGGAAAGCGAAGGAGTGGCAGTTTCATTCCACTTTCTGCTTCGGAATCCGGCGCGAAAGGTCACAGGAATTCGTTCGACATGCGGTTCGCCGGGGCGGGCGCTCTGCCCCGTCCCTGGCTTTTGGCGGCTACCGTCGACGGTGGCTGTCACGGTCCAGCCTTATTCCAGTGTGATGGCGACCACGAAGGGCGCGGCCGGGCTGTCGCTGCCAATGAGGTCGAGGCTTACGATCTCTTTCTCCGGATGGGGATTGACGTAGGCTCGATGGTAAAGGCGCGGCTTCAGGTTCTCTGGATTCCATCCGGTGAAAGCGCCTTCCCACGCGATCCGGGCCGGTCGGTCGGGGCCGAAAGCGCCGGACGAGGTCCAATGGGCCACGTCATACCGGGCGCGAATCTCGAGGTCGGCAAAGGTGCCGTCGGAGTAGTGCAATCGGTAACGCCCCCAGCGGTCGTCGGGAGTCCAATGCCAGGCGGAATGGAGCACATGGAGAGTCCCGGCCTTGCGGTGGACCGGGATGCCCGAGACCGTCTCCCCCGCGCTCCAAGAGCGGAAAGCCCGGGCCGTTTCCGGCCGTCCGGAGGTGATCAGCCCCCGCACATCCCAAGTGACCCCGTCGAGTTGAACCAGCCCCCGCGGCAAGTGGCCGAGGTTCTGGTTTTCGCTTATCCACTGATCGTTCGCAAACGCGCACCGATCGAGGTGGCCGTTATAGTGGGAGGTCAGGTCCAGGCACGAGTCGGGCGCTCCGGCCGGACGCGGTTCCCAATTGGAACGCGGTTCGACCCAGAGTTCGGTCGGCGGAATCGCTTGCACGGCAGTCGCTCGGGAGCGGTGCTCGACGAGACGGCGGCGGGCCCAGGACCCGATGCGATCCTCCAGCGTAGCGCCCGGTTCGCCGGCATAGGCGGCATCGTTCCACGGAAACGCGGACCACACCTCCAGCCCGCGCGGCCGGAGTCCGTAATCCACGACGGACCGCAACAAGCGGAAGCCGTCCGCCGACATGGCGACGCTGGGCG
>CAZDYB010000482.1:0-4011 GCA_964509045.1 uncultured Akkermansia sp. | reverse complement strand
CGTGTGTTTCGTGTGTTTCGCGTGTTTCGTGTGCGGAAGATTCCCGGCCCTTTCGTGCGCTTCCCCGTGACCGGAGCGGCGAGGTTCGCTCGCCGTGTTGAATGGAACGGTGACCAGACGTCGCCGCTCCGTGGGGATTCCTGGTGTCCTGCAATCAGAGCGGACTTCTCGGCGCGGGGTGTCTTGGTGCAGGGTGTGGGGACATGAAAGCGGTCATTCTCGCGGGGTTGCTTGGGATGATGGGGTGCGCCGTGGAAGTCAGCGTGGCTGAGGAGGGAGCCGTTTCCCTGTTGAACGGGAAGGACCTCACCGGCTGGGTCCAGCGTGGAGGCAAGGCCCAGTACCGGATGGAGAACGGAGAGTTGGTCGGGCGCGCCGTGCCAGGAACACCGAACTCATTCCTGTGCACCGAACGGAATTACACCAACTTCATCCTGGAACTCGAATTCAAGCCACATCCCGGACTCAATTCAGGTGTCCAGGTCCGCTCCGAATGCTTCGACCACCCCACCCGGGTGGTGACCGAAAAAAAGACCAACAACATCCCGGCCGGCCGCGTCCATGGGTATCAGGTCGAGATCGATCCCAGTGCGCGGGCGTGGACCGGAGGCATCTATGACGAAAGCCGGCGCGGTTGGCTGGCGGATCTCAAGACAAACGCACCGGCACGGGAAGCCTTCCGTATCCACGACTGGAACCGCTTCCGCATCGAGTGTCGCGGCGACGAGATCCGAACCTGGCTCAACGATGTTCCCGCAGCGCAATTGAAGGATTCCCTGACCCCGGCGGGTTTCATCGGACTCCAGGTGCATGGCATCGGGCGCAACACCAACACCCTCGAGATCCGCTGGCGCAACGTACGGATCCGGGAATTGCCCTGAACGATCTCACTCCGTCGCGCCTGGCTTCACTTGATCGAGCGCCCGGGTCACCAGCCCGGCCGGGACCGATTGACCGAATTCCACGGAACCGATCCGGCGCGCGAGGACGAATCGGAGTTCACCCCCGCTGACCTTCTTGTCGAGGCTCATGGCCTGGAACAGGGCGGTGCGTTGGCTGGGGGAGAGTTGGACGGTGACGGGAAGACCCGCGGCGACGAAGAGGTCGCGGATACGGGTGACTTCCCGCGGGGCGAGGCCGAGTTGCCAGGCACTGAGATGGGCGGCGGCGACCTGACCGATGGCGATGGCTTCGCCGTGGAGATAACGGCCGTAGCCGGAGATGGCTTCGAGGCCGTGGCCGATGCTGTGGCCGAAGTTGAGGATGGCGCGGAGGCCGGACTCGGTTTCGTCCTGGCCGACCACCTCGGCCTTGATGGCGCAGCAACGGGCGATGACGGCGGAGAGTTCCGCGGGATCCCGGGCGAGGAGTCGGGGCATGGACCGTTCCAGGCGACGGAACAGCGCCGGATCCTGGATGATGCCGTACTTGATGACCTCACCGAGACCGGCGCGCAGTTCGCGGTCGGGCAGGGTGTTGAGGGTGTCGAGATCGCAGAGGACCAGACGGGGTTGATGGAAGGCACCCACCAGGTTCTTCCCTGCCTTGAGGTTCACGCCGACCTTGCCGCCCACCGAGCTGTCGACCTGGGAAAGGAGCGTGGTGGGGACCTGGACGAAGGGAATGCCCCGCAGATAGGTGGCGGCGACGAACCCGGCGAGATCACCGACGACGCCGCCGCCGAGGGCCACGATGAAGGACTTCCTCTCCAGTCGAGCCGCGGCGAGTTGATCGTAACAGCCCGACACCACCCGCAGGGACTTGGCGGTCTCACCCGAGGGTACGGTGATCGACACCGGATCGAATCCAGCGGCGACCAGCGACGCCCGAGCCGCATCGGCATGGAGCGGGCCCACCACGGAATCGGTGATCAAGGCGCAGCGACGTCCCAGGCCCAGGCGGGCGCATTCGGATCCGAGCCGGGCCAGGAGACCTTTGGCGACGCGGATGCGATAGGAACGGTCACCGAGAGACACTGGAACGGTACGCATGAAGGGAAGATTCCCCCGGGAAATGACAACGGGGCAAGGCGCAACCCGGATGGGCCGGCGTTCTCGGATCATACTGCTCGTGCGCCCGCGGGAACGGAACCTCAGCCGGGCCATCCAGTGGTTGCAGTTGTCGCACGCGGTGGGGGATGCCGGGTACGGGCTCTCGGAGGTGTACGGGCGGATACCCTGGCTGAAGTACCAAGCGGGAGCGCAGTCGGTTAGACGCATCGAACAGCGGCGTTTGAAGGATCCGGAATGCGACCGGTTCTTCCGGCGGTTGATGAAGCAAATACCGAAAGTCTGAATGCGACCCCGTAGCCTGCCACCCGGGCTCGTTGAACCCTCGAAACCCTGTCAACCAACAGGCAGGACGACAATGGATCGCGACGTGAGTAATGGATGACTGTCGCAACCCAAGCCTATTGCTCGCCCGACCGGAGTCGGCCGCCGTATCAGTCAGGGTACACCGAGCCGAAGGAAAAGCGTGGGGCCGTCTGGGAGAGGGATCAGCACCTCTAGCTGATCCCCAAGGAGAGTGGGTGCGTTGGTAACTTTCTGCCATGCCCCCGCCAGATTTTCTGATCGTTGAAGCTCAACCGCACCGGCGGTGGTCGCCCAACGCAATTGCAACTCTCCCGTCGCCAGTCGGGCGATTTTCAGGGGAATGGTGTCAGCCACGAAGACAGCCGACAGTGATCGATTCAATTCGGTCGGAAATTGATGGGTGGATTCTCGGCTGACAATCCTCCCGTTGTCGCTCCAGTGGGAGAAGGCGAAGCCGGGTTCCGGTGTTGCCGTGACAATTGCAATGGCCCCAGCTTCGTAGGCGCCATCCCCCTCGGAGATACCGGCTCCCGGAGGCACGACTGCGGTGTCGACGAGGTACCTCGCCGGAAGGATCTCTCCAGGTTGATTGATGGTGAGCGTGTAGTTGCGACGGACAGCCGGAAGGGCGCCGGAGAGGGCTTCGACAGATAACGGATACGAGCCAGCCTCGGATGGAGTACCGGAAAGCTGGCCGGTCACCGGATCGAACTCGAGCCCCGGTGGGAGGTCCCCGGAGAGGGTCGCCGTGAAGGGATCATTGCCGGCAATGATCACCGTTCGGGTGGGATAGGGATCACCCACAACGCCATCCTGCAGGTGTTCAATGAGGCCCAGCGATGCCTCGGGATCGAAGGCCGCCATCTGCGAGCCGATGTACTCGCCGACCACTTCCACGGTGGAGAGGTCAATGTCGACTCCGTTGATCCGTTTGACGCCCTCGCCGTGGATGCCGTCCTCGCCGACCTTCGATGCCTTCGCCTCGCCGGACTCGTCGTCGATTGGACCGGTGTACTTGTAGAACTCGTAGCGGCGGGTCACCACTTCGTCGCCATCCGGAAGTCCCTCCGGAGCCCCCTTCAGTTCCCCGTGCTCCCCACCGTCAGCCTTGTTGAAATCGGTTTGGAGAAGCTGCCATTCCACCTCGACCTCATCCGGCTCTCCGTTCCTCCAATTGCGATCCTCGGAATCGTCGGGATCGTCGGACACCAGGTCCCGCAACCGGACCTCGTTGTTGTTGTGTGTGGTGGTCCTGATCTCCTTGACCCAGGACGCGGGACCGAATTCGCGCACGGGCGGAGCGGGGGCGGGCCGGATGGCGGCCTGAACCTGTGCAACAGCGCCGTTGACCGGTGGAATGAACACGAAAGAAGGGGTCGAGACCTGGACTGCCGGCCCGCGGACCAATGCCCCAGTCCCGTTGTCGACCAGCCAATGATAGGAGATGGGTCCAGGAACGCCCCGGAAGCCGACCCCGAAATGTTCACCGCCGAAGTTCACCGAAGGATCCGTGAAGCGGTGTCCATCGGTGGGGGCGATCGGTCCGGTTGGAATGGCGGTGAAATGAGCCCATGAGCCGTCCGGGTTGCGCGGGCTGGCGTAACGGACCGTCACGCGCGGGTGAAGCGGGTCGGAGGAATCCTCGGAGATCGACGGAGTTCCGTAGTGGTTCCAATCGAACGTATAGGTGATGTCG
>CAZDYB010000481.1:0-4013 GCA_964509045.1 uncultured Akkermansia sp. | reverse complement strand
CGGCATCATACCACACCAAAGGTCTGGTTCTGGACTTTGCAGATGGCCATGTTGAGCATCACAGGTGGCGAGTGCCGACGACGCTGGGGCCAATCGGCACCACGGGCTTCCGCTGGACCTCGCGATCGGACGTGGACATTCAATGGCTGCAGGAGCGTGCGGCCGAGCCTCGGTTGTATTGAGAGCCTGCTTCAATGGATTCAACCATGAGTGAAATGTCTCATCGCGAAGAGGTGATCCGTTCCGAAACTGGAGCCTGCGAGTGCAGCCATGGACCTCTGTCAGAAGTGTGCATTGCCCGATTGACTTCGAATCCCTGCCGCTGTCCGAGTGTCTTTCCAGGAAGCGAGCTATTGCCGGGAATCAATACAGGGGAGCCAGCTTCAGCCGGGGTTGAGCAACCTCGTCGATCATCGCAGCCTTGTGTGGGAGTGGTCATGCCGGCGTACAATGAAGAGGGAACTATAGATCGGATAGTGGGCAGGGTTCTGGCGAGACCAGAGGTTGTGCAGTTGGTGATCGTGGACGACGGGTCTTGTGATGGTACATGGGACAGGATGGCAGATCTTGCCGCTCAGGACGTTCGGGTCATTGCGTTGCGTCATAGCAAGAACCGGGGAAAGGGAGCCGCGATTCGCACTGGAATGGCAGCGTTATGCACAACCTACCTGATCATTCAGGACGCGGACCTTGAGTATGATCCAGGGGATTTTCAGAAGGTTCTGGCGCCGCTGCTGGCTGGCGATGCGGATGTGGTATACGGGTCACGGTTCATCGAGGCATCACTGGCCTTCAGTCACCCTTTGCATAGGTTGGGGAACAGATGCCTGAGTTGGGCAGCAAGTTGGGTGACTGGACTGGAGTTGTCGGATGAAGCGACCTGCTACAAAGCGATGCGTGTGGATTTTGCGAGAAGCCTGTGTCTGAGCGAGGACGGCTTCGGATTCTGTTCCGAGGTGACCGCAAAGATTGCACGGCGCGGTGTGCGATTGATCCAGATCCCGATTTCGTACACCGCTAGAAGTGTGGCTGAAGGAAAGAAGATTCGGTTGTGGCATGGGATTAAAGCGTTGTGGTGCCTGGTGCTGTATTCATTCTGGGATTCCTCGTCTGTTTGCGGAAGGAATGGTGCCAAGAGCGGTTGGAGAGGAGTTCTGAAGTGCTTAGCCTGAGTGTTGATTGAGGACTGCGTGTCCCATGGGCCGTTCAATGCTATTGCTCACGGCTGCATGGTTGTATTCCGTGACGTTTTGCGTAGGCACCGGGGTGATCCCCGCTTGGGGTCGATGGTACTCGCCTGATCTCCACTATCGAAGTCAGACGGATGCCTTCTTCCGAGGTGAACTCTCCCTCGCAGCGGATCCATCAATGATCGATCACGACTTGGTGTGGTCGGGCAGCGGGGTTCACCAGGTGTGGGGGTTGGGAGTCCCCGCCTGGCGCTGGGTCTTTGAGGTGTTGGCGAGGTGGGTCTGGCAGGCCGATTTCCCTGATAGCTTGTGCTTCATGGTGGCCCTGGGGATATGGGGATGGTGGGTGCTGAGCACCCTGTCCCGAATGATCGAGAGGATCGTCAAGAAGCCCTGCTTGATTGCTTCGGGTGGCTACTTAGTGCTGACCTTGTTGACCCTGTTCAATCCATGTCTGGTGTCGATGTGTTCCACGCGGTTTGCAGTATATGAGGAGGCCTGTGCCTACGCTTACCTGTATGGAGTGGGACTCATGCTTGCGGTGGCTGAGATGGAGTTGGCTCCCAGCCATCGGAAGCTGGCCTGGATTGCGCTTCTGGCGGGTCTTGGACCGTTGGTTCGCCCGACGTTGGTCTTCCAAGGGCTCGGAGCGATGGGGGTCGGACTTTGGATTGGTAGGTCCAGTGCCTGCACGACTGGAGGATGGGCGTCGAGATGGGGAGTGCCTGGAATGGTCTATTCTGGTGGAGTGTTGCTGTTGCTTGTGACCAATAGGATAAGGTTCGGTTCAGCCCTTGAATTTGGGCATTCGCTGAATTTTCAGGTCCTGTTTGGCTCAATGTATGCCACCCGTTTCGACCATCCTTTCGGGGAGGAGACATTGTGGGACGCTCTTGCGGAGTTGTTGGGCGCCATGTTCAGGGTGCTGGATCTGAATGGGGATGATTACTATGCGGAGGGCGTACTGGGAGCGCAGTCAAGGATACTCCGATGGCGGGAGTTCTACTTCACGACGTTTGACATTGGCTGGCCTCTGCTTTGGGTGGTGGCGTTGGCACTGGGCTGTCGCTTCGGTCGAGGGATTGGAGAGCCAGATGGATTGATGCGAGGTGTCGCTGTGGTGGCGATCAGTTCTTGCTTTGCGCTGTGCGGTTTCTATCTCAGGACCCCGGTCATTTCGTCCCGATACATTTGTGATTTTGCCCCTGCGTTCACAGCCTTTACGTGGCTCTCGGTTCTCGGAATCACGCGGTTCCTGGTTTCTGTGAGACCAAGGGTGGGCGGGACCGGAGTGGCTCTGCTGTTGGGATGGTGGTGTAGTCTTATCGGCAGGGTTGAGGGGGACAGTGAGTCGCCGACGGCATTTTCATGCACGGTACCTGGCGGAGAAGCGAAGGCGGATTCCTTCCGTTCAGGTGGAGTTTCCGGGGGAGTACCGGGCAGGCAATGCTAGAGGTTTGGATGGGGTTGCGGTCGACTGGGAGTCTGCAGTGGGAGGTGGTCTCCTCGGAATGCGATACAACGGGATTGGATGGGATACTTCGACTGGCAAGACGCGACCATTGGTTGCGTTGCTGGTCGCGAAGGCAGAGTTTGTGGAGGTCGATATTGGAATGACAGATGGAGTTTGGGAGGGGCCTTCGGGTGATTGGGGGGTCCGTTCGAGACTGCATTTGACGAGGCTTCGAGTGGCTTCGTCTGCCGATCTTGGTGAGGGTTATCGACGTATACGCTTTGAGATTCCAACCCACTTGCGTGGCAGACCGGATCCGACGGATCTCTTCATCGCTTTGGGTCCACCTGAGGGGTTGAGTGCGTCCGTTTCACCCTATATTCTGCGGTCTGTGCGCTGGCGTTGACCGGGACGCCTATGGTTGTTCGTGCGACGGATGGCCGTCCAGCGTCGGACTACCGGTCTGTTACCCGATATCACTGGCTTGGGAAGGATTTGATGATTGCACGATTCGACTTGGCCCTATCCATGCAGTAGCGATTTCGCGCAGAGACGCAGAGACGCAGAGGCGCGGAGAGAGACAGGAAACCGGGAGTCTGGGCGCCCCTGAAAGGACTCACCGAAGGGTGACCCGATGCCGGTGATGGAATGGATCATCTTCTCCGCATCCCCGCCTCCCTGCGGGAGTCATTCTCCATCTTCCAACTGCATGGATACGGCTTATTGGGGATGCTTGATTCATTGACCCCGTGCTATTTCACCCAACCTGACTGAATGGCACCGCAGGCGGCGAACAGTGTGGCCAGGGCGGTCCACACCAGGGTGAACACGGCGTGCATCGTGGTCTCCGTTGATTTGCCTTTCCACAATGCGGACGGATACACGAACCACTGGAAATACAACCGGATCGCCCAGAACGCGGAGAAGGACCAGGAAACCCACGCCCCGGCGCGGGTAGGGGTCAGGAACACCGGTGGATCCAGCAGGCACGGCAGTCCCATCAACACGAGCACCAGACAGATGAAGAAGGTGTGGACGTGGAACACGGCGGCATTGACGGGAGTGAGGTGCCGGCTGTCTTCGATCCAGCGGAGTCTGTGGGCGATGGGAATGTGCAGCAGCGCCAGGAGGATCAGTCCAACACCGGCGATCTGCAGGAGGATCGGAAGGTGGTCTTTCATGGGGAGTCCAGAACGAACAGGTGAACCCAGGGGGTGAGGGTAAACTTGTCGACGAGATGGAGTCCCGCCCCTTCCCAGCAGCGCTGCCAGCTTGAGCGGGAATGGAAGTGGAGGAAGCCGGGGCCGAAAGCGATGAAATTGGCAGGATCGCGCAGGTGCTCGGCCAGAACGATGCGACCTCCAGGGCTG
>CAZDYB010000480.1:0-4017 GCA_964509045.1 uncultured Akkermansia sp. | reverse complement strand
CCCAGCCGGAACGACCAATCCGACTGCAGGGTTCCGACCCAGCCACATCCTGTCCCTCCTTCGCGGGATCTCACCCGGCACCTCGGATCATCGCCGACCTGCCGGACGCATCAGCGAGTAAAGCACCGGCGTAACCACCCGGCTCAATGCCAGCGAACTCACCAGGCCACCCACCATCACCCATGCCAGTGGCGAATACATCGCCGATCCCGACAGCGCCAACGGCATCAACGCCCCCACCGCCGTCATGGTCGTCAAGACCACCGGCAGGAACCGAACCTCCCCCGCCCGCTCAATCGCCTCCTCCAACGGCATCCCGGCGTCCCTCAACCGGTTGGTGAAGTCCACCAGCAGGATGCTGTTCTTGATCTCGATCCCGGTCAGCGCAATGAACCCGATGCTCGCCGTGAAACTCAGCGAGTTGCCCGTCATCCACAACGCCCCCAGTCCCCCGATCATCCCCAGCGGAATCACCGACGCCACCACCAGGCTCCCACGGAAATCACCAAACTCCAGCACCAGCACCGCCAGGATCCCCAGCATGGCCACCAGCACCGCCGTCCCAAGTCCCCCGAAACTCTCCACCCGACTCTCCACCTCGCCCCCAAACTCGTATCGCACCCCCGCCGCCCATTGCATTTTCCCCAGCCGCTCCGCCAGGGCAGCCGTCACCCGATCCGTGTTCGCTCCCGACTTCACCTGGCTCGTCAGGGTCACGCTCCTTTCACGATTGTATCGCTGGATCAGTGGCGGTGCCGATTCCATCTCCAACTCCCCAAGGTCCCGCAGTGGCACCTGCCCTCCTCGGGATGTCTCCACCCAAACCCGATCCCATGCCATCAAGGTTCCACGCTCCCCACGCCCCAGTCGCAGCCGGATCCCCATCTCGTCCCCGTCCGACTCCCGAAACCGCCCCACCTCCAACCCGGCAACCGCCAACCGCACCGCCCGGTCCACCTCGGCCTCCGATGCCCCCACCAACCCAGCCCGACCCCGATCCAGCCTCAATCGCAGGTCCGTCCGCGCCACCCGCAACGGGTTGTCCACCAACTCCGTCCCCGGCGTCGTTCCCATCACCTCCTCCACCCGGGCCGCCCATTCCTTCAGTTCATCCAGATCCTCACCCACGATCCGGATCGCAATGGGGGCCTCGATCGGCGGCCCGTTCTCGAACTCCTTCACCACGATCCGGGCTCCGGCAATCGTCGAAAGCCTTCGACGCAGTCCCTCCAGCAATCCAGGCCCGGTCGTCGGATCCCACTCCTTCAACGCGCAGAATACTTCGCCAGTCCGCGCCGAGAGTTCTTCCGGCGCCTCATTGTAATAGATCTGGGGATTGCCCCGGCCGACATTCGCAAACCACCACGCGACCCCCGGCATCCTCTCCAACTCCGCTTCCACCTTCCCCACGATGGCATCCGTCGCCGCCACCGAATTCCCCTCGGCCCCATGGATCCGGATCAGGAACTGGGGAATGCCCGCCCTGGGAAACAGACTGAATCCAATCCGCGGCACCAACAGCAGGCTCGCCACCACCAATGCCGCCGTCACTCCCAACGTCCACCACCGGTGTCGCATCGCCCAATGCAACACAGGCCGATAGGTCACGTGGATCAACCACTCCAGCCCGCGCAACAGCAGGTTGCCCTCAGCCCCACCCTCCCAGGGCAATCGCGCCGCCAGAAACGGGATCACCGTGAGCGAGATCAACAGCGACGCTCCCACCGTGTACACCACCGCCAACGGAAGACCCCGGATGAATTGCCCCGGCCCCCCAGGCAACATCAGCAGCGGCAGGAACGCGAACAGCAACGCCGCCGTCGTCCCCACCACCGCCATCGCAATCTGCCGGGTCCCCTCGACCGCCGCCCGCTCCGCCCCCATCCCCTCGCGCCGCATCCGCGCAATGTTCTCCACCACCACGATGCTGTCGTCCACCAGCAGTCCCAGCGCGATCACCAACCCCACAATCGACAACTGGTTCAACGTCTGTCCCGTCTGCATCAGCATCAGCACGCCCAGTGACAACGACAGCGGGATGCTCAATACCACCAGCACCGATGCCCGCAGTCCCAGAGGCAACACCGTCAGCAGCACCAACCCCAGTGCGATCAGGAAATCCTTCTCCAATCGCCCCAGCCGCTCCTCCACGTTCGTCGCCTGATCAAATCCCTCCTCCAGTTCCACGTCCGCCGGCAGTCCACGCCGGAATTCCCCAATCCGACTCCGCAACACATCCCGCAGTTCCGGCGCACTCACTCCCTCCTGCGGTTTCGCCGTCACAAAAACCGCACGCCGACCCCGGAACCGTCCCACGTGCTCCAGATCCTCATATCCCCATTCCACTTCCGCCACGTCCTTCAAACGGATCACCCCCTCCTCGCCCAGCCCCACAGGAGTCATCCGGATGTCCTCCAGCGACCCATAGGCTCCCGTCGTCTTCACCGTGAAACGTCGCTCCCCAAGCTCCGCGCTTCCCCCGGCCAAGGTCTGTCCATCCCCAGCCATGGCCATCGCCACCGCCCGCACCCCGATCCCCGACTTCGCCAACCGTCCCGCATCCAACACCACCTGCACTTCCTTCTCCGGATACGCCCAACGCTCCGCCCGTCGAACCCCGGGCACCGTCTCCAGTCGCCGCTCCAATTCCTCCGCCAGATCCGCCAACCGATCGTACCCCGCCGTCTCTGAAACCAACGCCACCTGCATCAACGACACGTCAATCGTCTGAACCTTCTTCACCTCCAACCGCGCCACTCCCGATGGCAACCCGTCCCGAACCGCGTTCACCTGACGCAGGACGTCGTCGTTCTTGCGATCCACATCCGTCCCGTACCGGAACTCCACCGTCGTCACCACCAACCCATCCCGGATCACCGACTGCACCTTCCTGAGGTCATCCAGTTCCTGGATGGAATCCTCCAGCGGCCGCGCCACCAGCTTCTCCAGATCCACCGGCCCCAACCCGGGCATCACCGCGATCACCGTGAACACCGGGATCTTCAGCGTCGGATCCTCCGACCGCGGGATCCGCACCGCACTCACCCAACCCAATGCCACCACGCACAACGTCAGCACCAGCGTGAAGGCCGGTCTTCGTATCCAGAATCCAATGAAATCCATGGCCGTTCCTTCCTGGATGGTCCCCGGCTAAAACCCCGTCCCGTTTCCCTCTCCCTCTTCCATCACCCGAACCCCCCCGCCTTCCCGCACGAACTCCGCCCCCACCACCACCACCCGGACCCCCTCCCGCAAGACGTCCACAGTCCCCGCCCTCAACACCGCCCGATCCCCCATCCACGCCTCCACTTCCACCGGCACCTTCCTCACCTCCAGGCCTTCCACCACATAGACCGATGCCCGGCGCCCACTCCCCTCCACCAAGGCCGATGCCGCCACCACCGGTCGAGCCTTCACCGACACCGGATGCAACCGGATCCGTACCACGCCGCCTGATCGACCCCCCGGCAGGACCCCGTCCACCTCCACTTCCACTGGCACCAGCCGCGTCGTCGCGTCCACGCCAGCCGAAATCCGCGCCAACCGACCCTTCAAACCCTCCCCGTCCGTCTCCAACCACCACTCAACCAGGTCACCCTCACGCAGTCGCCGCGCCTCCCGCTCCGACAATCCCGCCCGGATCACCCACCCTCCGGACTCCCATCCCATCCGCAGGATCGGCGCCCCCGGCCCAACCCCTTCCCCAGGTTCCACACGCCGAGCCAATACCCACCCCGCTCCCCGCGCCACCAACTCCGCTTCATCCCGCGCAAACTCCACCGCTGCCATCAACCCTTCCGCATCCCGCAATGCCGCCTCCCGATGCCCCAGCTCCTCAACCGTCAGCACCCCCTTCGACACCAACCCCCTCCCCCGCTCCACATCCTTCCGCCACCGATCCACCGCTGCACGCGCCTGCTTCACCCGGCCATCCAGCTCCCCCGTCCGCAATCGCGCCACCACGGTACCCTCCTCCACCCGATCCCCCGCCCGCACCCACACCCCCGCCCCCACCCC
>CAZDYB010000479.1:0-4022 GCA_964509045.1 uncultured Akkermansia sp. | reverse complement strand
ACCGCGCACCTCGAAGATGAGTGGGGCGCGACGGTACTGATGGAACACGTACTGGGAGTTGGGGGTGTTGCCGTCGTCTTGGTAGGCGAACCGGCCGCCGATGGAGAAGACGGTGGGGGAGAGGGTGTTTTCCCGGAGGACCCAGCGGGCGATGTCCATCTGATGGATACCCTGGTTTCCGAGGTCGCCGTTGCCGGTGACGAACTGCCAATGCCAATCGTAATGCAGTTTCTCACGCATCAAGGGCGAGAGGGGAGCCGGGCCGCACCAGAGATCGTAATCGATGTGTTCGGGGATCTGGGTTGGGCCTGAGACGCGGCCGATGGATTGGCGGGGTTTGTAACAGAGACCGCGGGCGAGGGTGACCTGGCCGAGGTTTCCGGCGTGGATCCAATCGACGGCCTCGCGGAGGCCGGGGTTTGAACGGCTCTGGGTGCCGGTCTGGACGATGCGTCCGTATTTGCGGGCGGCCTTGACGATCTGGCGGCCTTCCCAGGCGTTGTGGGAGACGGGCTTCTCCACGTAGACATCCTTGCCCGCCTGACAGGCCCAGACGGAGAGGAGGGCGTGCCAGTGGTTCGGGGTGGCGGTGGAGATGCAGTCGATGTCGTCCTGCTCCAGCAATTTCCGCACGTCCGTGTAGGTCGCCACCGGTTCCCCGCGATCCGCGAACTTCTTGGCCTCCGCATCCAGCACCTTCCGGTCGACATCGCACAGTGCCACGATCTTGACTCCCGGAAGGCGGAGGAATCCTGCGATGTGATCCTTGCCCCGTCCGTTGAAGCCCACCACGGCGACCCGGATGGTGTCATTGGGTCCGATGACGCGGGAACGGGTGGTGTTCCGGGTGGCGGTGGCGCAACCGGGCAAAGCCAGGGCGGCGGCGGCGACGGACGAGGAAGCGAGGAACTGTCGACGATTCATGACGGACGTGGGTTTTTTGGGGCTCAGGTGGGGTTCATGGTTCCGGGACAACGAGAACGGTGCCATCGGGACGGAAAGTGACGAGGTAACGGACGCGTTCCCCGCAGCGGTTGAGGGTCCAGCGCTCTACGAACTCGGAGTAGGCGACTTCGACGGACTGGGTGGCGGGATACCCGCTGACGCTCTTGTAGGCATCGGGCATGGCGTACGTGGCTCCGGGGTTGTACGGGGTGGCGACCACGGCGGGTCGCTTCACCACTTCGGTGTCCACCACCGACCGGGACTGACAGTTGGAGGCCGCGGCGGCATCGGCCGAGAGGACCTTGGTTTCGGCGGTGCGGTAGAGGGCTCCGGTGGCCAGACCGTTGCCGCGGCCGACCACGGATGGTTTGGAGGAGTTGTTGGAGGAGGCGCAGCCTGCGGCCAGCAGGAGCGCGGCGGAGACCAGCGACAGGCGTTGGATCCAATGGAGATGAGTTTTCATGGTGCAACCTTGAAGGTACGCACGTACTCCTCGTAACGCGATGCCACATTTGCCATGCCGGAATCGCCGGCATGGAACATCACCCGATAATGGAACGTCACCGATCCACCCGCAGGGATCTTGAGGTCGCCCGACCCCTTGGCGCGTTTCTCAAAGTCGTGCACACCGAATGGGTTCGCAGCAAACAGGCCATAATCACGGGCGTGCCACCAGGTGGGATGTCGCGGGTTGGAAGGGTGATCGAAAATCGCCACGCCCAGGGTCTTGCCGTTGACCGGGCCCCAGTAATCCACCCACTCCGCCCGTTTGCCCCACACCTCGCCATCCTTGTGGCCGCGTGAACTCACGAGGTGCCCTTCGCCCGGGGCGTTCTTCGGTTGCTTGTTGCGCATCGATTCGGCCACCCGGATGGCAAAGGTGCCTTCCTTGGTGTCGCCGAGATTCATCGGGCCGTGGGAGGCCACGATGGTGATGGAGAAGTCCAGGAAACGTTCGGAGCCGGGTCCGCGTGAGAATCGATGGGTGCGGACGTCGTGCCCAAGGACCTTGCCATCCTTGTCCCGCCATTCATTGCGGGTGGAGAGCAATCCGGAGTTCCTGCCGGAGGCGATCTTGACGATGGAGTCCTGGACGGTGCGACCGGCCTTGGCGGATTCCGACCACAGATCGACGCCGTTGACGTCCCCGTGGCTGTACCAGAGGGAACGGTGATGGGGATGATCGCGTTCCTCGTTGGGAACCTCTTCCTGCGGCCAGCGTCGGGTGTAGTGATCACCGGCGGGGGTGAGGATCGGATAGAAGAAGGGGCGGGAGACGTCGCGAAACCGGTATTCGGTGAAGAGTTGGCCATCGATCTCGACCCGGACGACGTTGTTGGTCTCGAAGACGCGGACGCCGGAGTCGGTGCCGGTGGCGGGTGCAGGTTTGGGATTCTGAACCGGGAACTCGATCCCGACGCAGCCGGAAAGGAGGGAAAGCGAGGCGGCGGCGCCGATGGCCAGGAAGGCGCGAGATCTGAGCCGGGGGAGCATGTGGTACTTCGATACTTCCGCCATGCCCGCCACGGCAACGATTTTTCCGGGGAAGATGGGGGAGGAGGACGGACAGGGGGGATTTCCGGAGGCGCCAGCGGGAGGGTTCATGGTCGCCTGTTGCAGGGACGGCAGGGACTTGAAGGGCCGAAGGGATGGGGCGGGGTCAAAGGGAAGTCAGGGTTTGCCGTCTTGTTGGCGGCGAGCCTGGAGGCGGGCGCGGGTCATGCGTTCGCGAAGGCCGCCTTCCTTGAGGAAATCCTGTTCCAGGCGCCTGAGTTGTTGGTCGAGCAGGTAGCAGGTCACCTTGATGAGACCGGCAATCACATTGGCGCAGATCGCGGGGTCGGGATGTTCGATACCCCTTCTGAAGGTTTCGAAGTTGGCGCCCGGAGTGCGGTTGAGTCGGCGCAGGCGCAGGGCGTAGGGGTGGTCGGGCGCCCATTCGGCGATGCCGCGGTTGCGCATGAAGTCGCGGTAGTCCTCCAGCAACTCCTTCTGGCTGGCGCGAGCCACGTTGGTGAGCTTGATCTCGGTTTCCTTCGATGTGGCGCTGGCCTCGCTGCCTTCGAGGATGTTTTGTTTACCTGATCGGGCGGCTTGCACCATCTGGTCGTGGGTGCGGGATTTCCTGTCCACAAAGCGGTCGCAGAAGGACACCGTGGCGTCATGGACCACCACGGACTTCTGATAGGCCAGCAGTTTCTGGTAGCCGCCGTGCGGGGGTATGAAGCCGTCCGGGTTGGGTTTCACGGCGGGGAAAGGACGCAACGGACGCCCGTGACGCAATAGGTCGCCGACCTTTGGTCCTTCTGGTCCCTTGAGTCCCTTCGGTCCCTCCAGTCCCAAGAATCCGGTTTTCATTCCGGCGGAGCGTCCGTAGCGTGGCGGACCCGGGGCCAAGAACGGCCCTGGAAACAACGAAGCAAACGCGCCATGGCCGCCGACAATTCCGTAGTAGCAAAGGTTGAACTCCCGCCGTTGAAACCGCAGGCCCTCCGCAGTCGGTTGGCCGCCACGCCCGGTTCCGCCCCGAAATACCCGGTGACGGTCCGCAACAGCGCCGGCCAGGAGGTCGTGCTGGGTTGTCCGAAGGCGACCCGTGCGTTGGTGGCCTTGATGGATGTCCATGCGGTGAACGGCGGAGCGGCATGTCACTGGGGCGGGCCGGCGGCATTCGCCGAGCTCAATTCCGCCATTCACGGCCTCATGTTTTCCGTCGCGGACCGGCCCTGGCACGAGGCGTTCAACTACGTGAATGACGCCGGCCACGCCGAGAACGGCATCTATGCCCTGCGCGCCAATCTCGGTTTTGACAATCTCACCTTCGATTGCCTCAAGGGTTTCCGCTCCATTGCATCCAAGCTCACCGGTCATGGGGAATCGCATCTGAATCCCGAAGGGGTGTTGCTCTCGAACGGGCCATTGGGATCGGCCCTTCCCCAGGCGCAGGGGTTGGCGATTGCCGACCGACTCGCCGGCACCGATCGGGTGACGATCGCGGTGGTATCGGATGGTGCGTCGATGGAGGGGGAGGCGAAGGAGGCGTTTGCGGCGATCCCGGGCCTGGCGGCGAAGGGTCG